>JADGPR010000015.1 GCA_017882335.1 Bacteroidales bacterium
AGGGCCGCCGCGAGGGCGAGCAGCAGGGCGAGGGGCCACCACCTGTTGCCCGCGTATGGCTGCATCTGCTGGCCCCAGCCGATCGGCGAGGCCCACGACAGGACGCCGTTGCCCAGGTCGCCGATCATAAAATAGCTTGCAATAAAAGTAACAATGATCGATAAGATAGAAGTGATCCAAACCAGGTTGGTAAGCGGACGTTCAAAATCAAGATCATCTTTTTTACTGTAGAGTGCGTTACTGATTAGTTTGTTGATATAGAATGCTGTGATCGAAGTAATAACCATCAGGATACGCATGAGGAATATCCAGGTAAGTAACTGCATCTGGTTCTCAACATTGGAAACGGCCAGTACAATAAAAGAGATCAACGCTACGCCGGTTACGCCATAGGTTTCGAATCCGTCAGCGGTCGGGCCAACACTGTCACCTGCATTATCACCGGTACAATCGGCAATTACACCGGGATTTCTCGGGTCATCTTCCTTTATTTTAAACACGACTTTCATCAGGTCCGAACCGATATCGGCGATCTTGGTGAAAATACCACCGGCAATACGCAGTGCAGATGCACCGAGGGATTCACCGATGGCGAATCCGATAAAACTGGCACCTGCCAATTCCCTGGGTACGAATAGCAGTATGATCAACATCATGATCAGTTCCACGCAGATCAGCATCACCCCGATGCTCATTCCCGAATCGAGGGGAATGTTTAATAATTTGATCGGTTTCCTCTCCAGAGAGGCAAAGGCCATACGACTGTTGGCCAGGGTGTTCATCCGTATCCCAAACCATGCCACCCCGTATGATCCCAGGATCCCGATGACAGTCCAGCTAAGGATCAACAATACTCCTCCGAAGGAATTATGCTGAAGCCCGCCGAAATAGAAAGCAATGCAAAGACCTATGAAAAGGAATAGGATGATAAGGAATTTACCCTGCTGGATCAGGTAGGTTTTACAGGTTTCAAAGATAACCTTGGCAACGTCGAGCATGGAAGAATGAGCCCCGAGTTTCCTGACCTTCTGATATTGGTAAAGGCCGAAAAGCATACCCAGGAAACAAATGAGAAAACCAAATAACAAGAGGTGGTTCTGGCTCTCCGAAAGGTTCGGAATCTTCAAGTCTGCCTCACTGGCAAACATAAATGCCGGCATCATGATAGCAAACAGCAAAAGGATAATTTTCTTCATACTTATCTATTTAAATTTTTTTCTGTTGGAATGGATGCAAAAATATTAACTATTTTTCAATTGACCAGTTTTTTTTCAGGGGATTTGCCACTTTGAGAAAATTCATGTAGGTTTGTACTAAGGAAACGACAGGTGGAAAATGGAAAAAATCCGTCTTGAAATTATCGGAATGTCATACAGCCAATCACAGAGTGGCGCCTATGCGCTGATCCTGGGGGAGAAGGATGGAAAGCGCCGGCTGCCCATCATCATAGGAGGATTTGAGGCTCAATCTATTGCCATTGAACTGGAAAAGATAAAAACACCCCGGCCACTGACCCATGACCTGTTCAAGACTTTTGCCGAATCGTTCGATGTCCGGATCTCGGAAGTCATCGTCAACAAATTCAGCGAAGGGGTTTTTTATGCCGTGCTGCTGTGTTCCGATGGAAAAAGAGAAATAGAGATCGATTCCCGGACCTCCGATGCCATCGCGCTGGCTCTTCGTTTCGGTTGCCCCGTTTATACCTATGAAAGTATAATGGTAGCAGCCAGTATCCTTATGGAAGAGGATCCAGAGCCGGTGAAACAGGGATATTCCGTCGAAGAAGGAGATCCCCTTTCTGAAACCTCTTATTCCGAAAATTCACTTGAGGAACTGCATCAGATGCTTCAATCGGCCATTGAGAATGAGGAATATGAAAAAGCAGTTCGGATCCGGGATGAAATAAAAAAGAGGAAATAACTCAATGAGACTAAAATTTTTCAAACCAGTGCGGAAAAATTTTTTAGTCGAATTGATCCCGAGAGCGAAGCGATTCGGGATCCCCCTCAACTAACCTTTAACTAAAAATCCTGATGGGAATAAAACAACGTTTGATCATCCTTAATTTTCTACAGTTTTTTGTTTGGGGATCCTGGCTGATTTCTCTAGGCGGGTATATGATTGTGACCCTTAAGTTTACCGGTGGACAGGTCGGGAGCATTTACGCAACAATGGGGCTGGCTTCATTATTTATGCCTACTTTATTGGGAATTGTTGCCGACAGGTGGGTCAATGCTGAACGCCTGTTGGGTATATGTCATATGGCAGGGGCCGTTATGTTGTTCTGGGCTTCAACGGTATCTGATCCATCCTTTTTCTATTGGATTATGCTGTTAAACTCAATGGCCTACATGCCAACCATTGCCTTAAACAATACTGTATCGTATATTATACTTGAACAAAAAGGATTTAAGGTGGTGAAAGATTTTCCTCCCATCCGGGTTTGGGGAACCATCGGCTTTATTCTTGCCATGTGGCTTATCGATCTGGTTGGTTGGAAAGTTAGTCCTTCACAATTGATCTTTAGTTCAGCCGCATCACTGGTGCTTGGGCTTTATTCCTGGACAATGCCTGCTTGTCCTCCATCTAAAATCAAGAAAAAAGTCTCCACTTTAAGCTCTTTTGGGTTAGATGCACTGGTTCTATTCAAGAAAAGAAGAATGATCGTCTTCTTCATATTTGCCCTATTTCTCGGTGCTGCCTTACAAATAACCAATTCATTCGGTCAGCCCTTTCTGCTTGATTTTGCAGGCCGTTTTCCTGATACATTTGCCGTTAAACATCCTGGTATCCTTATGTCGGTGTCACAGATCTCTGAAACACTATTCATTCTTACAATTCCCTTTTTTTTATACAAGTTTGGGATTAAAAAGGTGATGCTTATGAGCATCTTTGCATGGGTCTTTCGATTTGGGTTATTTGCTGTTGGCAACCCTGGCAGCGGTCTAATCTTGCTTGTTTTATCTATGATAATTTATGGTATGGCCTTTGACTTTTTTAATATCTCTGGTTCCCTGTTTGTTGAAAAAGAAGCCGATATCAATATCAGAGCAAGTGCACAGGGCTTATTTATGTTGATGACCAATGGTTTTGGCGCTTTTCTTGGTGGAACGGCCAGCGGATGGGTGGTTGATTATTTTACAAAAGACGGCATTAAAAACTGGCAGAATATCTGGTTTACGTTTGCATCTTATGCACTGGTTCTTGGAATTTTATTTCCGATATTTTTTAAATACAAACACGACCCTAAAACGGTGGAAATCGTACATCATTCGTAATTCGTAATTCGTAATTTAATGAGACAGTATCTCGACCTGCTCGATCATGTCCTGAAAAACGGATACGAAAAACCCGACCGGACGGGAACCGGAACCATCAGCGTTTTTGGTTACCAGATGCGTTTTGACCTGCAGGAAGGCTTTCCTTTACTGACCACGAAAAAACTCCACCTCCGATCCATCTTACATGAATTACTCTGGTTCCTGAAAGGCAGCACCAATGTGCAGTACCTGCGAGAGAATGGCGTTACAATATGGGATGAATGGGCCAAACCCGATGGGGAACTGGGTCCGGTTTATGGCTACCAATGGCGTTGTTGGCCTAAACCCGACGGAACCCATGTTGACCAGATCACCGGTGTGGTGGAATCTATAAAAAAAAATCCGGATTCGAGAAGACACATCGTGAGTGCATGGAATGTTGGAGAACTCGATAAAATGGCATTGCCGCCTTGTCACCTTCTGTTCCAGTTTTATGTAGCAGGGGACAAGTTGTCCTGCCAGATGTACCAGCGCAGCTGCGATATTTTTCTGGGCGTTCCATTCAACATTGCTTCCTATGCCTTGTTGACCCTGATGATGGCCCAGGTTACCGGCCTGAAACCCGGCGAGTTCATTCATACCCTTGGCGATGCCCATATCTATCTCAACCATCTCGAACAGGTAAAACTTCAGTTTACCCGTACTCCGTTCCCGCTTCCGAAAATGATCATCAATCCTGAAACAAAGGACATTTTAAGTTTTTCTTTTTCAGATTTCAGATTACAGGATTACCAATCCCATCCGCACATCAAAGGCCAGATATCTGTTTAATATAAAAATTATCCATGATTTCGATAATCGTTGCCATCGCAGAAAATTACGCCATCGGAAAAAACAATGACCTCCTGTGGCATATTCCGGAAGACCTGAAAAGGTTCAAAAAAATCACCACCGGACATAAGATCATTATGGGGAAAAAGACCTATCTTTCATTACCGGTTCGGCCTTTGCGTAACCGTGAGAATATTGTGATCACTGATAACCCTGAGGATGTTTTTGAAGGATGTACGGTTGTATATTCGTTGGCTGAAGCAATTGAAAAATGCAGCGCCGGTGAAGAGAATTTTATCATCGGGGGGGCCTCTATCTATCAGCAGTTTTTACCCTGCACCGACCGTCTTTACCTCACCTGGGTCCATAAAAATTTTGAAGGCGATGTGTTTTTTCCGGTCATCGATTTTAAGGAATGGGAGATCATCTCACATGAGGATTTTCCTGCCGATGATCAACTCGGATTTGCCTATTCCTATGTTGTATACGACCACAGGAAAATCTGAACTTAACAAATCTTAAAACCAGGATATTGAAATGAAAATGATTTCGATCCTTTCGCTGGGCATCATCCTTCTCTTTTTCTTTTATTCCTGCAGAAAAAATACCTCCATCGATCTGAACCCTGACGTTAATGTCGCAAATGATGTGATTATCTCTATCAGTTCGTATACTGCCGTTTTTAACCTTCTGATCAAATCACGTTTAGATACTTCATTAGCAAAGTATGGCCATGCGGTAATCGATAGTTCTTACATTACTTATGATTCGTCGAAGATGGAGTATGATTTCGTTTTCTATTCAGTAATTTCTCCGGATAGTATACAACGTTCCGGATGGATCAAAGTGCTTGTGTCGGGTGATATTCTTCAGAAAGGTTCTTATGCGAGGGCTTTCTTCCAAAGCTATTATGAGGATTATGCGAGGGTCGACGGAGTTGACAGTATTGCCAATGAAGGGGTCAATGCCTTCGGTCAGGTGGTATTCTCGGATCATATTTCACATGGATCCATAAACAAGGCCATTGGCGGAGGAACGATCAAAGTTGACATAAACAGCAAATATAAAACACTGACTTCCTCGCTTGTTTCCGGAAAGGATATTCTTTTTCTTGTGCAGGGGAATATTGCCGGACTTTCTTCAAAAGGCTATACTTTTTCAGCTTCTATCCGTGACACTTTACAGGATTCATTCAGCTGTCCCTGGATCAAAGGGGGAATCATTGATGTGCATGTTCCGGAGGCGGAGATTCCCGACGGCTATATTGATTTCGTTACCGGTGACGGTTGCTCAAATATGATTTGGTATTATTTTAATACCTCAGAGTTCAAAGTATGGAAGAACAAATTCTACTTGAAAAATTGACGGTGTTCAGGTTTTCCTTTTTTCCTTTTTTGCTGCAGGAAATAATACATTATTCAGGATCAGCCGGTATCCCGGTGAGTTGGGATGCAGACTTAGATCGGTAGGCGGATCGCCGACCAGGTGTTGATAATCTTCCGGATCATGGCCTCCAAGGAAGGTGAATGTGCCTTTCCCGAAATCTGCATGAATGTAACGTGCCTCACCAATTCCCTTGTTTTCTCCCATGATCGTAACCGATGACTTGATCGTCTTCTCATTGAAGGCTGTCGTTTGCCCCATAAATCCCTTTATCACGGTCTCATGATCCTGGCAAAGCATGGTGGGAACAGGATCCCACTTGGCGGAAAATTCGAAGAGGGTGAAATAATCATTGGTTTCGTTAAGGTTTCTTGGGCGCGTATTGGTCACATCGATATTCGATTTTTCATAAACATAGGGATTCATGGTAAGCTTGAAGTTCTCAAATGCAAAGCATTTGCTGAAGTCCAGCTTTGCTTGTGCATTTGGATCAGGTGGATCCCCATCGAACATAACATCGCAGATATCATCTCCTTCTGCTGCAAGGGCAATATCATAACTGTCGGGAGCCGAACACATTGCAAACATATACCCGCCGCCGGCAACAAAATCCCGGATTTTCTGCGCAACCGAAAGCTTGAGCTGCGAAACCTTTTGAAAACCCAACTTATGGGCGATCTCCTCGTTGATTCTTACATCTTCCTGGTACCAGGGATAATTGCGGTAAGCGGACCAGAATTTTCCGTATTGCCCGGTAAAATCCTCATGGTGCAGGTGAAGCCAGTTGTACAACGGTAAAACCCCCGCCATGATTTCCTCATCATATAACACGTCATAAGGAATTTCTGCATAGGTAAGCACCAGGGTTACGGCATCATCCCAAGGCAATTTGTTCTTCGGGGAATAAACGGCGATCTTAGGAGCTTTGTGAAGCTTGATATTTTCCATGTTGACCTGCGGATCGGAAATTTCCTGCAGGATCGCGGCAGCCTGCACATCTGCAAGGACTTCAAAAGTAACACCCCGGATCACACATTCATTTTCGATGGGTTTTGAATATTGGGCAAGGAAACTGCCTCCACGGTAATTCAACAGCCAGTCTACCTCAACTTCATGCTTCAGGATCCAGTAGGCAATACCATAGGATTTCAGATGATTCTTCTGAGTTTCATCCATCGGGATCAAAATATAAGCTGCCTGTAAACCCTGTACAAGTAAAAGAAAAAAAAATAAAAGTGAAAACCGGATCCGGTTAAAAAGCAGTCTCATTCCTCTCATCATCGTTCATTTTTGACATGACCGTTCGGGTCCTGCCAGGAGCATCAAACGATGCACTTGGAGATATAGTATTCAGGGAGGAATAATCGATTTCCAGGTCCAAGAATTTTGCAAACCGTGCAACGAATTTCAACTTGACATCTTTCGTTGCACCATTACGGTTCTTTGCAATACTGATCTCTGCAACCCCTTCCACCGGGCCGCCATAAGCATCATCTTCAATCTTATAATATTCCGGACGGTAGATGAAAAGAACCATATCGGCATCCTGTTCGATGGATCCCGATTCACGAAGGTCGGAGAGGATGGGCTTCTTGACGAGTCTTTTCTCAACTTCGCGGCTCAACTGCGACAAGGCGATGATCGGAACATCCAGCTCCTTTGACAAGGCCTTGAGCGACCGGGAGATATTACTGATCTCCTGTTCCCGGTTTCCCTTATGTTCCGGTGCTCCCTGCATTAACTGCAAATAGTCGAGGATCACGATTTGAATATCATGCTGTGTTTTCAACCGCCGGCACTTTGCCCGGAGTTCGAAGATCGTCAGTGCGGGTGTGTCATCGATAAACAAAGGTGCATCGATCAATGTGGAGATACGGGAATTGAGCTGTTCCCATTCATAGTCTTCCAGGTTACCACGTCTTAGCTTCTCAGCGCTGATTTCCGTTTCACTGGCGATGAGACGCGTAACCAGCTGAACAGCCGACATTTCAAGGGAGAACAAAGCTACAGGCTTTTTAAAATCTACTGCAATATTGCGGGCCATGGTCAGTGCCATTGCCGTTTTTCCCATCCCCGGGCGGGAAGCAAGAATGATCAGGTCGGATTTCTGCCAGCCTGAGGTGATCCGGTCGATTTCTGTAAACCCGGAACCCACACCGCGCAGATGCCCGTCATGCGACCGCCCCGCTGCAATTTCAGCTACCGCCTCTTTCACCAATGATTGCATGCTCCTGACATTCCTGCGGATACTGGTCTCACTAACGGCAAACAGGTTGCCTTCAGCACGGTCAAGGAGTTCAAAAACATCCGTCGTATCTTCAAACGCATCCTTTATGATGGCAGAAGATATCCGGATCAACTCACGCTGAATATGTTTTTGAAGAATAATCCTCGAATGGAATTCAATATTTGCCGACGATGCAACCCGGTTTGTCAGCATCGCAATATAATATGGACCTCCTACCAATTCCAGTTCCCCTGATTGCCTGAGTTCATCTGTCACGGTGAGAATATCTACCGGCTTAACCTGGGAAAATAACCGTGTGATTGCACCGAAGATAAGCTGGTGTTCGCTCTTGTAAAAAACCTCAGGTTTCAGCAACTCGATAACGGCAGCCAGCTTGTCTTTTTCAAGCATCATGGCCCCGATCACGGCTTCCTCAAGATCCACTGCCTGGGGAGGCACTTTCCCATGCTCAAGAACAAGATCTGTACCCGGCGCCTTTCTGGGCTTTTTTCTTACAAGTCCCTGACCTGAAGCAGGAGCGGTCCTGCCTGAGTTACCGGCTTCTGCGGCGCTGTTATTAAATTCTTCCATCTTTCAAAAATAGAACTTATTCGCAAGGTAAACACAAATGCACTGTGATTTATTTTTCAACAATCACATTCCGAAGGTCACACCGATATGTACCCATTTGTGCCATGCACAACCATGAAACTCAGGACTTAACAAAAATTGTTCAACATCCAGCTGGATCCCTGCAAACGACAATGTGATACCGAATGTCCCCTGGTAGGTGAAACGGGATAGCTCACTGCTTTTTAGGATGTAAATACTCGACTTGTTAAACATACCACCTTCCAGTGTTGCATCATAACCCACCAGTTTTCCAAGAGAAGTAACGAAAACAAAGGCCTGGAATTTTGAATATCCTTTTGCATTATTGACCTTCATCCGTGAATAACCGTATGAACCAAAATACTGATTCATCAGTCCGGCACGAAATTGAAAACCACCTCCCATATTGGTATACAGGGTTCCCAATGCTCCAACCGCATTCAGGTTCAGGTCAATTCGCCGGTTGCTGAAAATTCCTTTCTCATAGGCAAGGTTATAGTTTAGAACCAGGTCGTCCTGGATCTGGTTTTCCCATCCCAGTGGTTCGTTGTTCGTAGGTACGCTGTTATGAAACGACTTCTGCACAAAGTCTCCAAACGACGATGGCCCGATCACACCAAGGTCGATTTCGCTGGTCTGTCGGAATTTCTTACCCGGGTCGTTGGAGATCTTGAAACCACCAATGAAAAGATAAGCGGCATAAGGTCTGTCGCCTGGATGAATGCCGCCGACTTTTGTCGAAAACGGTGTGTACATGTTCTGGCCAATCGACACGCCGTAATAATTGACCCCATTTCCCCAGTAAGGAACCATCAGCCACGATAACGGTGATTGTTTCAGGTAAGGGCTGATAAAATCAAAACGGATCCCATTTGTATAGTAACGGTCAGTATTATCAAGGATATCATTGTCAAAGTTGATCCGGATGGAACGTTCATGGCTCAACAGGATCATCGATGAGAACTCGGAATTTTCGACCTGAGAGAAGAGGTATGCATGGTTAACCGGTTCCCGGAAATCGATCTCAAGATTCGCACTGCGCAACCGGATCAGCTTTCTGATGAGGGTGGTGTCGATGATCTGAGGTCTGAGGTCTGAGGTCTGAGGTCTGAGGCCTGAGGTCCGAGATCTGAAGTTTGAGGTCTGAGGTCTGAGGTCTGAGGTTTGAGATCTTTTGACTTCCCACTTCTGACTTCCGACCTCAGACTTCGGCCTTCTGATTTCGGTCTTCCGACTTCTGACTTCCGACTTCCGACTTCTGACTTCTGACTTCTGATCTCGCTCTTCATCCTCACTGCACCTGGCGGACAACAGAACAAGAAGTAAAAGGGTAGCGTATTTCCTCATAGGAGGAACAAAAGTAATCAATTCTCATATTTGCGCGCCTCAGTGATGCGTGCCATATCAAAAGTCTCTTATTGGTGCGCGACTGTGAAGCGTGCCCAAACAATATTCCTTAAATTTTACACGTTCAGCCCAATAAATAGTAACTTAGCATAAGTTATCATCATCATGAGAAAGCTGATCCTCCTATTGATACTCCTGGCTGCCTTTTCAGGTGCATTTGCTCAGAAAACACTGGTCCTGGAGAAAATCGGGACTTCGACCCGGTATGCATTTTACCTCGGCGATGATGTAAAGATACGGACGAAAAAACAGAATGTAATTGTGAAAAGTTACTTGTGGAACCTCACCGACAGTTCAGTGACGATAGGCCCTCGCACCACAATACCGTTATACGACATCAGCGCAGTCTATAAGCATTATTATTTCCAGAACCTTATGACCAGGGTTCTTTTTTATGCAGGAGCGGGTTATTTTATTCTTGATTCTTTCAATAACCTGATCAATAAGGAACAGGTATTCGTCCCCCAAACCATGATCATCAGCGGATCCCTCCTCGGCGTCAGCATGGCAATCATCCCCTTGGGACAAAAAAAATGCAGGATCGGGATACGATGGAAATTAAAAATTATGGATATAAACCTGGAATAGGATCAATCAAGGGTTCCGATCAGTTCCTTTAAGATCTTCGTCATCTTGGGTTCAACATTACTTGCTGCCAGGATCACATCCTGGTGCGTGATCTCAACGATCTTTCCGGGTACTCCGAGATCGGAAATCACCGAAAATGCAAAGACACGCAATCCCATGTGACGGGCGGCAATCACTTCGGGAACCGTTGACATCCCCACTGCATCGGCCCCGATGGTACGTATATAACGATATTCTGCCGGAGTTTCAAAAGTTGGCCCTGAAACGGCTGCATAAATTCCTTTCTGCAGATGGATATCGTGATTAACGGCAATGGTAAATACTTTCTCAATCAGTTCTTGGTCATAAGCATGGCCCATATCCGGGAAACGGGTTCCCAGCTTATCATCATTGCGGCCGATAAGCGGGTTGTCCTTCATCAGGTTTATATGATCCTCGATGATCATGAGGTCGCCGACTTCGAACGATGGGTTTACCCCGCCGCTTGCATTGGAAACGATCAGGAAATGGATCCCGAGAAGTTTCATCACACGTACGGGAAATGCGACCTCCTGCATGGAATAACCTTCGTAATAATGAAAGCGCCCTTGCATAGCAACAATGTTTTTTCCGCTCATTTTCCCGAAGATCAGTTGGCCGTTGTGACCGTCGACTGTGGAAACTGGGAAATTCGGAATCGTAGTATAGGGAATGGTATGAAGAATTTCAATCTCATTGACAAGGCCGCCCAGCCCTGTTCCGAGAATAATTCCGATATCCGGTTTCAGGGATATCCGGGCTTGTAAAAATTCAACGGTTTCTTTGATTCTGTCCAACATAGTCTGTAATCAGTTTGTCAAATATCTGCTTGTTTTTCTCGTGAAAGTCGATTTCGATAGGAAGGTAAAATAACGGAAGATTTTTTAAAAAATTACTGAACTCTGGAATTTTCAGCCTCATTATATCCTTTTCTGTAGTCAGGATGATTTTTTTTCGTGACGGAAGATCCTCGAAGCGTGACCGGATATTCTCCAGGTCTTTCATTTCGTATTGGTGATGATCAGGAAATTTCAGAATGTTGAATTCCGAACATTTTCTCCTGACTTCCTCCTGGAGTGGATAATCATTCGCGATCCCGGTAAATAAAAGGATATAGCTTAGCTTTTGAAGGATTGCCAGATCCTGTTCTTCATTGACCGGAACCGGACTTCCATAGGTGATGAAAGAAAAGAAAAGTTGCTGGGAAGGCTGGGGTTTCAGATCTTCCAGTATCCTTCTCCGGGTAATGGGGGAAAATACTTTCGGTGTTTTTGTCACGATGATAATATCCGCCCGCTTTGCCCCGGAACGGAATTCCCTTAACCGCCCGGAAGGTACCACATGATCTTCGGTAAAAAGTTGATGATAATCGGTCAGGAGGATGGTAATACCCGGTTTTACCCATCGGTGCTGGAAGGCGTCATCCAATAAAACCAGTCCGAGGTCGGGAAATTTATCCATCAGCTTGTGGATGCCCCGGACCCTTTTTTCATCAACGGCAACCTTGATGTTGTGAAATTTTTTTACGAATTGGAGGGGTTCATCTCCGATATATTTAACATTCGACCTTCGGGAAGCCAGGATAAATCCCTTACTCTCCCTGCCATAGCCACGGCTCAGTGTTGCAGTAAGCATGCGGTCGCCCATAAGCCTGATAAGATACTCGATGTGGGGCGTTTTCCCGGTACCACCGAAGGAAAGATTCCCCACAGAGATGACCGGAATATCAAATTTTTCTGAAGGAAGGACACCTAAGTCAAAAAGAAGGTTCCTCACCAGCATGATCATTCCGTAACAAAAAGCAAACGGGAGTAAGAGTATCTGTAAAAACCTCATTCTTACGAAAAAGGCTAAATTATGAAAAAATGTTAAAAGTGCACCTGTTAGGGTGGATATTTTCAGATAAGGATGAAATATTAATGAAAAGTGAACCTAAATTGCCTGGCTTTTTTCCCGGATCAGGAATTCCATGTTCTTTACCAGTTCATGGATCCATTCCTCCATCCGGCCCGATTTATAGATGTAATCGGTTGCACCATCTTCCATCAGTTGTGTAACGAGCGAATCATCTGTAAAGGGAGAAAGAAACAGGGTTCTTATTCCCGGGAAAGACTGCAATATGGACTTCAGAAAACCTGGTCCATTGATTTCCGGATGTTCAAGGTCGGCGATTAAAAAATCCGGTATTGATTTTTTTTGCATGAAGTAGAGGCATTCTGCCGGGGTCGGAAACACCTGGACGTGCTTGGCTTGGTGCGAAAGCAAGTGATACCTGATCAGATTGGCAACGGGTGCCTCCTTTTCAATGATATAAACGGTTGTCCTTTTCATGCCTGAATATCCGGTAGGTATTTATACCTTTCAAAGGTTGAAAATTTTATCTCCCGAAATGGATAGAGACAGGAAAACTTTCCAACAACATATGAACAGAAAGGATTCCGCAAAAAGAAATGTATTTTTGTACTTTATTAATCAATTTAAGTGAAATTGAATATGACCATCCGGGAGATACAACAGGTTCTTGAACACTATGCACCGCTTGAATTTCAGGAAGATTATGACAATGCCGGGCTTATTATTGGAAATCCGGATGCTGAAATTTCCAACGTACTGATCGCACTCGACATTACGGATGAAGTCCTGGATGAGGCATTGCAAAATGATTGCAACCTTGTGATCTCGCATCATCCCCTGATCTTTAAAGGGCTGAAACGACTTGTTGAGGCGGATCCCATTCAGCGTCTGACCGTGAAGGCCATCCAAAACCATATTGCCGTTTATGCCATGCATACAAATCTGGACAATTCAGTAAACGGATTGAATGCCTGGTTCTGTGATCTTCTTGGAATAAAAAATTGCAGGATCCTTTCACCGGGAAAAGGATTATTGTCAAAACTGGTGACCTTCTGCCCGGTTGATCATACGGATCGTATTAGACAAGCATTGTTCGAAGTGGGTGCCGGTCATATCGGCAACTACGATTGTTGCAGTTATAATCTTACCGGACAAGGCACTTTCAGGGCTTCCGAAAATGCAAATCCTTTTGTTGGCGAGAAAAATGTTATTCATTTTGAAACAGAATCACGCATTGAGGTGATCTTCCCACGGTTTCTTGAACACCGGGTTCTAGCTGCCCTGCTGAAAAACCATCCTTACGAGGAAGTCGCCTATGACATCTATCCACTCTCCAATACAGCAGGATTTGCCGGTAGCGGGATGGTTGGTGAGCAAGACCCGGCGATGACGGAAGTACAATTTCTCGAAAAAGTGAAAAATCAAATGGGGCTTCCCTGCCTGCGGCATTCGGAATTATCTGGCAAAAAGATTTCCCGTATAGCAGTTTGTACCGGCTCGGGAGCATTTCTGATTCCCGAGGCAATAAAATCAGGTGCCAATGCTTTTCTGACGGCAGACCTTAAATACCATGAATTTTTTGATGCAAATGCACAACTGCTCCTTGCGGATATCGGTCATTATGAAAGTGAAAGGTTTGCAAAAGATTTGATTTATGGCATTTTGATCGAAAAATTTCCTAATTTTGCATTCCTTATTTCAAAAATCAACACAAACCCTGTTCACTATTATTAATTCAGCATATTTATGGCAAAAACAACAAAACCGAATGTTGCCAAAACAACCCCTGCCAAAGTGGTAAAGCCAGCTTCCAAAGTTGAAAAAAAAGTTGAGAAGAAGGCGGTAAATAAGAAAGAAAGTGTTGCTAAACAAGGAACTGCAAAACCTCTAGCGGCAAAAGCAGCCGTTAAAAAGCTTGCAATCCAAGCACTTGCTCCGAGACCTGCAGAAAAATCGGCACCAAAGAAAGCTGCACCTGCAAAACCTGCTCCAAAACCGGCTATAAAGAAAGTTGTGACTTCAAAACCAGTTGTGAAACCAGTAATAAAGAAAGCTGCACCTGCAAAACCTGCTCCAAAACCGGCTACAAAGAAAGTTGTGACTTCAAAACCAGTTGTGAAACCAGTAATAAAGAAAGTTGTGACTTCAAAACCGGTTGAGAAACCAATAGTAAAGAAAGTTGTAGCTTCAAAACCGGTCGAGAAACCAATAGTAAAGAAAGTTGTAGCTTCAAAACCGGTCGAGAAACCAATAGTAAAGAAAGTTGCGGCTTCAAAACCGGTTGAGAAACCAATAGTAAAGAAAGTTGTAGCTTCAAAACCGGTTGAGAAACCAATAGTAAAGAAAATTGTAGCTTCAAAACCGGTCGAGAAACCAGCTGTTAAGAAAGTCGCACCTCGAAAACCGACAGAAAAAACCAAAAAAGAAGCGGTCCCTGCCGTTTTGAAGAAGACCTTCGCATTTGCTAAACAGGAACCCCCGCAAGATCTGAGCGAAGTAACCATTGAAAAGAAACTGATCGCCCTCTATAGCCTTCAGCAGATCGATTCCCAGGTCGACAAGATCAGGATCATCCGTGGAGAATTACCACTCGAAGTCCAGGACCTTGAAGATGAAATAGCCGGATTGGAAACTCGTATCGAGAACTATCTCCAGGAAAACAATGCGCTGGAAAAATCGATCACGGAAAAGAAATTCTCCATCAAGGATTCACAGGCCCTGATCAAGAAATATGAAGAACAGCAGATGAACGTAAGGAACAATCGCGAATACGATTCACTAACCAAAGAAATAGAGATCCAAAGCCTTGAAATCCAGCTTTCAGAAAAACGTATTCGTGAATTTCAGTTGGCACTGGAAGCTAAAACGGAAGAGATCAACCGGTTCCAGAGTATCCTGGCCGACAGAAAAGGTGATCTTGAGATAAAGAAAAATGAGTTGGATGACATCGTCGCCGAGACGGAAAAAGAAGAAAATGACCTGATCAGGAATTCGGAGATCAATCGCAAATTTATTGAAGAACGATTGATCACCGCCTACACCCGGATCCGGAAAAATGCCCGTAATGGCCTTGCCGTTGTGCAAATCGAAAGGGATGCCTGCGGGGGTTGCTTCAATAAGATCCCCCCTCAGCATCAACTCGATATCCGGATGCATAAGAAGATAATTGTTTGTGAGTACTGTGGCAGGATCCTGGTTGATGACGGAATTGTCAACTTAGTCAACTAATGCACTTCAGCCACCGAAACGGCAAAGCATTGAGCAGAAAACATGTGTTTCTCTTCAATGCTTTGTTTTTTTTCCCCCTTTTTCTCTTTGCCCAATTTGATTTTAACAGCAATTGCCGGGAAGCCTACCGGTCAATCATTTCATTGCATTTCACGGAGGCCTCGAAACTGCTGAATGCGGAAAAGGCTGCTCATCCCTCCAACCTTATCCCTGTTTATCTTGAAAATTATATCGATTTCTTTACTGTATTTATCGGGGAAGAACCTCCAGCATTTGAGAAATTTCGTAAAGCCCAGGAACTGCGGACCGATATCATGAAAAAAGGGAACATGGAATCGCCCTGGTACCGGTATTGTCTTGGCAACATGCGTATTCAGTTTGCCTTATGCAGGATAAAATTCGGTGAGTACAAATCGGCTGCCCTCGATATTAGTCATGCTTATGGCGACCTGAAGGAAAATACGCAATTGCATCCTGACTTTCTCTTGCAGAATTCAGGACTTGGATTGATTCATGTCCTGGCCGGGGTCATCCCGGATAATTATTCATGGGTTCTCAGGATACTGGGACTGGAAGGGAACGTTCAGAAAGGACTGGATGAAATATCCGTGATGGCCGGATATACAGGTAGTAATGAGACTTACCAGTTGTTCAGGATCGAATCCTTGTTTTATCTTGTATTTCTGGATGCAACCCTTGGAAAAGATGCAAAAAATGCCCTGCGGATCTTACAGAAATTTGAGGACCAGAAAATTACATTTCCTGGACGCACAAATCCGTTACTGATATTCGTGAGGGCTTCTATTCTTGCAAAAGCAGGCAAGACCGATGACGCCATCCTGAACCTGCAAGAATACCATACTGAAGGTGAAGAGTTTCCTTTCTGTTACCTGGATTACCTCACTGGGTTGAATAAGCTGAACCGCCTGGATCCCGATGCCGATCTTTACTTTATCCGATTCCTGAAAAACTTCAGGGGAGGGAATTATATTAAGTCATGTTACCAGAAACTGTCGTGGACCTTCTTATTAAAAGGGAATATTCCTAAATATGAAGAATATATCGGGAAGGCCCTGACCCGTGGAGTGCTATTCATGGATAATGATATGCAAGCGAACCGGGAAGCAAAATCCAAAGAACAACCCAATGTTATTTTACTGAAGGCACGGTTGCTCTCCGATGGGGGTTATACCGATCGCGCTATTCATATCCTACTGGATCAGAGTGTGAAAAATGTCGTCAAAACACCGAAGGACCTGCTTGAATACAATTACCGTTTGGGACGCATTTACCAGCAATCCGGAAATCATCCCGACGCCTTGAAATATTTTGGAATTACCATGAGGGATGGTGCAGGCCAATCCTGGTACTTTGCGGAAAATGCTGCACTGCAATCAGGTATCATTTATGAACAAAACAAGGATTATCTCAATGCTGCACGATATTACAGGCAATGCTTGTCAATGAAAAACACGGAATATAAAAACAGCCTGGACCAGAAGGCCAGGCTGGGACTGAAAAGGATCAAATCGTACCTTCCTTAAAATCGGAATCCGACAGTAGAGGTCAGCGCACTGATAGTATACCTGTTTTGTGAAGGGTTGACCATTGTGGGGTCATAAAAATAATAATCTTCTTTTGTTTGCGTCCACCGGTAAGTCATATCAAAGAAAAAGTGCTTAACCCGGTATCCCCAACCAAAAGATGCAACAAGCATCTCTGACGTGTTGATGCTGGATTGATATGGACTTCCGTAATAACCGAATCCCCCTCTCAACAGGAAGTTCTGTATTCTCCATTCGGTTCCGAAACGCAAGTTTAGTGGGGACTTGTACTTGTTTTTAATGTCTGTATTCACATCAGAGAAACTTGTACTGGTGGCAGAAAAACTGGATTGTGAATAGTTTACATATTCATATTCTCCGCTTATGAGCCCGAATTTCCCTATAATAAATGCAATGCTTCCGATCGCCCTGAATGGTGTGGTAAGCTGGTAATCAAATGAACCTAGGGGTGAACTTGCAGAACCCGTCGGGAGTGAATCATAAACTCCGGTCATATCGCTGTTCCAGCTGTCTCTCATATTACCATAGTATGTAGGAGTGTGAATTGAAGCCCCGATCCGGATCCAGTCCGCCGGACGGTAAATAAGACCGATTTTCAGGTTTATACCGGTCCCGTGTGTTTCAAGATCCTGGTTGAAAGTCATGGACCTAAAATATGGGATGGTCTGATCATTTTTCACTTCCCTGTATTGAGAGTGCTCATAATACCGGATAATTGGTATTCCGATGGTAGCGCCGATATATAAACGGTCGTTGTAGTTGGCCCCGAAAGCAAAATCAAATTCATTGATCGAACCCTCGGTAGTTACTAATTTTGACTGGATCACTCCCCCGTTAGGGGCATCATTGGCATAGATGCGGTTAAGTGTATCTTTAAGATAGATAAGATTGGAGTTGAGAGCCAGTGAGATATCGAATGGGTATTGGTCGTCTACCATACCGGGAGTAATGCCACCTGGTGTGTTATTAAGAATATTGACATATTGCGTCAGCAGGGAATTTTTATTGTTTGTTCCTTCCATAAATACGCGGTTGTTGAAATCATTCTGCCGGTTCATGCCAAATGCAACGTTGAATCCCTTAAAGCCTGAACTGCTCTTGTTTTTGCCCTCCAGGTGAAAAACCAAACCCAGGTTGTCCATTCCAACATTGAATTTATTATCCCTGTTGGTTTCCATGTTATAGTTGGAATAAGAATTTTCCATCCGGATGGAAGGGCTGAGGGTCATTTCAGAGCTTGTAAAAAGTCCAAGTCCTGCAGGATTGGTTGCAATGGAAGAGAAGTCGGCGCCGACAGCGCCAAATGCTCCCCCAAGTCCCTGGAATCGTGCGGACCCACCATAGAGGATTCGAGAATAGCGCAATGCATCTGATGAATTCTGTGAAAACAGAGTGGGTATATAGCTTATGAAAAGCACGATGATCAAAAGTCGTTTCATAGGACAATAAAATTTTTAAATTCTGAACTGATTTCTTTTTTATCCTTCAAAAATATTCTCTTTCAGATGTTGTTATCTCCTTCTGCCGCTTCCGCCACTATTGCCTGAGTTGCCACCTGAATTTGACGGGGACGAATTGGAACGCGAGGGAGCAGAATAACTGGGGCTCGATGACCGTGATGGAGCGGAATTTCCGGGTGAAGAGTAAGATCTTGACGGAGTGCTGTAGCTGCGGCTACCGCCCGAAGGATTTGAATAAATCCTGGAGTTACCCCCGGTGTTGGAAGGAGAGGAATACCTCCTGCCCGAAGGGCTAGGGGTGCTGTTATTGCTATTCCGGTTGGAATTTTCTTTCACGCCGGTAGGACGGCCCTGCTGTGTACGGGGATTGATGTATTCCTGGCTTGATTTCGGCTGCCTGTATGCCGGTGAAGAGTAAGTCTGGGCATCCGATCGGGTTGCTTGTTGCTGGTTTCCGGGCCTTGTATACCTTGGTGCAGGTTTCTGGCGCTGAACAGAATTACGATCTGACCGGGTTCTATTATCCTGGTTGTTTCTTACAACCCGAGTATTCTCCTGAGTGCTTGAACGGGTGTATCTGTAGTGCTGTTTATCGGGAGGAATGCGGTTGATATCGGTGCGGCCCGAACGGGTTTGATCAGAAGAACGATTGACTACACCAGGATCAACGGTTCTTGTGTTTTTCACCTGTCCTAACTCTGACTTGGTTCCTGTGGTGCTGGTTCTGGAGTTTCTTCCGCCATCATGGGTAGAAAGGGTCCTTCTCTGTCCATAATAGTAGTCCCTTGAATTTCCATTGTTCCAGTCCCAACCCCCGTGATGGTGGCCGTATCCGTAACCTCCCCAATAAGGATAATCCCAGTACCAAGGGTAGTAAGGATAATAACTATAATATGGATAGCCCCAGTAATAGGGATAGCAGAAACTGCAATCTCCCCATCCGTATCCCAAACCGAATGAGTAGGAAGGTCCCCAGAATGATGAGCCCCAGGAATTCCCGAAATAGATGTTTATATCCGGGGAAGTTCCACCTGAAGAAGAAGTGGAATCGGAAGACCCGGTATAATATTCGTTGCTATAGTTCAGTCCGGAATTATTACCATTAAACCTTTTGATTCTTGCAGCATAGGAATTGTTGCTGTAATCTTGATTTGAAGTGGCAGATGTGGCTGTAAGGGCGGATGAACTGTCGGGTGATGCAATAGAATGCGAACCGGAAAGATCTTCATTCTGGATTTTCGGCTTTGAAGTGATCTTTGAATGATCAGACCTGGTGGAATAAACATCATCGTAAGTATAACCGGTTGTTTTTTGCTGAGATTTGCAGCCGAACAGAAAGGTAGCGATGATGACGCTGAAGATGATTAATTTTTTCATATGATGTTCTCCTTTTGAAATTTGGGATGAATTGAAGTTCTTTAGGATCGCGATAATTTTATTACTTTTGTAGCAGTACGATGAACCCGGAAAGACTGCAAATATTATACCATACTCAATAAATGGCAAAAGATTTTCCAACAAGAAATGAAAATTATTCACAATGGTACAATGACCTTGTGATCAAGGCCGACCTGGCAGAAAATTCGGCAGTTCGTGGATGCATGGTGATAAAACCCTATGGTTATGCTATCTGGGAGAAAATTCAAGCAGCCCTGGATAAGAAGTTCAAGGATACAGGTCATAGCAATGCTTATTTCCCGATCTTCATACCGAAATCCTTCTTTAGCCGCGAAGCAAGTCACGTGGAGGGTTTTGCAAAAGAATGTGCGGTGGTTACCCATTACCGCCTGAAAGCATCCCCGGATGGAAAAGGGGTGGTGGTGGATGAGGAGGCCCGTCTGGATGAAGAGCTGATTATACGGCCTACTTCCGAAACCATCATCTGGGATACATACCGTAACTGGATCAAATCTTACCGTGACCTTCCAATCCTGATAAACCAGTGGGCGAATGTTGTGAGATGGGAAATGCGGACCAGGCTTTTTCTCCGGACCACTGAATTCCTTTGGCAGGAAGGGCATACGGCTCATGCAACGCGTGAAGAGGCCGTCCATGAAGCAGAAACTATGCTGAATGTTTATGCCGATTTCGCGGAGAACTGGATGGCTATTCCTGTGATAAAGGGAACCAAAAGCCCGGCAGAACGGTTTGCAGGCGCTATTGAAACTTACGCGATCGAAGCCCTGATGCAGGATGGCAAGGCATTACAGGCCGGAACATCTCATTTTCTTGGAGAGAACTTTGCAAAAGCATTTGATGTTAAATTCCTGAACCGGGAAAACCAACTCGAATATGTATGGGCTACCTCATGGGGCGTATCCACGAGGCTTATGGGGGCATTGGTCATGTCGCATTCTGACGACAACGGCCTTGTGTTACCTCCCAGGCTGGCACCCATCCAGGTTGCCATTGTACCGGTTTTCAAAACCAAAGAACAGCTTGACCTTATCTCGGAAAAGGTCTTCCCTCTGAAAAGAGCATTGGAAGCAAAAGGGATATCTGTAAAATATGACGATCGGGACACCCATAAGCCCGGCTGGAAATTTTCAGAATACGAGTTTAAGGGCGTTCCTGTGAGGATCACAATCGGGCCAAGAGACATTGAGCAAGGAACCGTCGAAGTTGCCCGTCGTGACACCCTGGAAAAAGAGGTCTTCCAGATGACAGATATTGAAAACAAGGTGGTCAATTTACTCGACCAGATTCAGAAAAACCTTTACAACAAGGCCCTTGATATGAGAGAAACAAATTCTTACAGAGTGGATACCTGGGAGGAGTTTAAACGTGTTTTGGATACAACCGGGGGATTTATTTACGCCCATTGGGACGGCACAGCCGAAACGGAAGAAAAAATCAAGGAAGAAACCAAAGCCACCATACGGGTAATCCCTCTGAACAATCCACAGGAAAGCGGAAAATGCATCTACTCCGGAAAGCCGTCTTCCCAGCGTGTCATATTTGCCCGGGCATACTAATCAGAACTCGATAAGCTGACCGGCTCCCGTGATGTGCGCATATACGGTATCGGTTTTCCCTGTATAATAGATATTGCCGATTGACCGGATTGTTGCATCCAGGTATTTAACGGCGTTAACATAACAGTCGTTGGTCCCGGTATTCGACACATAGGTGAAATCGGTGTTCAGATCTTTCAGTTGAAGAAATCCAAAATCTCCCAAAACAACAGAATTATATACTGCCCTTCCCCTGACTGTGATATCTGCAGTTCCCATATGTTCATAAATAAATCCCTGATTCACATTGATGGAGAGATCGATACTCCCGCAACCTCCCCAAACATCCAGCAAGAATGATTCGGGTGTCAGGACATTGGTGGAGGTAATATTACCGGCCGACAGGTAATAGATCTTTCTCAGGTTTTTCACATGAACATAAACATTCAATGGTTTATCATAACTGCGCACCCAGTTACAGGTATTGGTATTATCGATTACCAGTTGCCGGTTTTCGGTTACGGTCTTGATGCCTACTATTATTTTTTCACCGGCTTCAACTACTACACTGTTGACCGTATCCTGGGTTAGGATGATGTCGATATTCTCTCTGGCAATGATGGTATCGAAATCGGTTACGATCCGTGCTTCTTTAATGACAGTGCCGGAGCTGGTAAAACAATCTGCTCCTGATTTCTTACAGGAGGAGATGCCTGAAAACACCGTCAGTAGGATCAGGCCTGCCAGGCAGATGCGATTCGTTGAATTATTTATGAACTTTTTTCCCATAAGTTTGTTCGATATGCAGGCCCAATCCCCATCCGATGTAATCAGCCCGTCCCCAATGAACTTTAAGCATCACATTGGCATAAAAATCTTTTGTAAATTTATATTGAAATGAGATCTTCTCGTAGAACGGGCCATTGCTTCTTTCCAGTCCTCCAAGGTAATACCCGAGATTCAGGATAAAACCGAGTTTTGAAAGCACAAGCATATATGCGGCATTGATTCCCGGCCGGAGGATATTTAGTTTATTTGTTACATCGACCCCACGGCTTTCAAGAATTTTAACATGAGATTCATCGTATGAAAAATCCAGCCCAAATCCCCACTTACTTTTTCGTTGAACTGGGAAGAAGGTGTTTTCATACAAATGATAAACCATGTAGTTTTTCCCGAGAACTGCCTTCATGTTCTTCCATCCCAGGGATACCCCGATATCAAACTCAATGCTGTGTCTCAAGATAGCTGAGTAGGGCTCGGTAGGAGGAACGAACCGGTCGCCAATGGATCTGTTTTCCCTTGCAAGCCGGTATGCTATTCCGGCATTGATCGCCGGAATATTCAATCCATAATTCGGCAGTTTCAGCGAACCGTTGGAAAAGTGTTGCAACCCAAATCCCAGCGACAAGGTCAACCTCTCGGTCAGTTTGTAGCGGGCTTCGAGCATCATATTCACAGAAGCATTAATATGCGAACCGATGGCAAGGTTCTTGTAATTGGTTAGCCGGTCGAATCGTTTGGTGAGATAGCCAACTCCCAACCCAAACCGGAGATTAAACATGAAATTCTTATGCCGCACCAGCGGAAAATTGATGAAAGGGAAGATGGAGAATGCCGAACCCAGTGCTGGAGATTTCCCAAGTCCGGTGTAAAGAAAACTTATCCCGATGTTGGGATAACCAAAAGCCCTTTCCCATTTATGTTTTCCGAAGGTTTCCTGTTGAAGGTTGATTTCAAAGACCGGGAAATGGCCGTTAAACTTTTCCAACTCAATGTGTTGTGCATAAAGGAATCCGTAATAAAAACGCCCTTCCAACATCATATTTGAGGTAAAGAGCATGTGTTTATATTCCTGTGATCTGACTGGAGAAGAATACAATATTAAAAAAATAACCGACGATATGAGAAGGAGAAATGATGCGAATGAATGTGTAAATAAAGTTCTCAAATCAAGAATTATTAGATCGTTCTTGTTGTACAAAGTTAGGAGGATTTCTTCATTACGCGAACCACGGCCAGGTTAACTATATTAACATGAAAACCGATAAATCCTTATTTTTGTAAAAAAATAAAAATGGAAGAGCGCGTTGCCGCATTCGGGCGGTTGCTGGAGATCATGGATGAACTCAGAACCAAATGTCCCTGGGACCAGAAGCAGACTTTGGAGAGCCTGAGGTACCTAACCATTGAGGAAACCTATGAGTTATCCGATTCTATCCTGGAAAAAAATATGGATGGGATCAAGAAGGAACTGGGAGACCTGATGCTTCACCTGGTCTTTTATTCCAGGATCGCCTCTGAAACAGGTAGTTTTGATATCCTTGATGTGTTAAATAATATCATCACAAAACTCATAGACCGTCATCCTCATATCTTTGGGGATGTCAAAGTGAACAGTGCCAAAGAAGTGAGGGATAACTGGGAAAAGATCAAACTGAAAGAAAAAGGAAATGAATCAGTCCTTTCGGGTGTCCCGAATTCATTGCCTGCTATTGTCAAGGCATACAGGATCCAGGAAAAAGCAAGCGGAGTAGGATTCGACTGGGAAAAACCGGAGCAGGTTTGGGAAAAGGTAATGGAAGAATTGAACGAACTGAAGGAAGAGGTCAGCAAAGGCGCAGCTGTTGAAAAAAAAGAGGATGAACTGGGCGACCTGTTATTTGCCATTGTCAATTATGCAAGGTTCATCGATGTGAATCCTGAAGATGCGCTTGAAAGAACGAACCGGAAATTCATACAACGGTTCCAGTACCTTGAAGAAAAAGCCAAGAAGCTAAACAAGCCACTTCATGACATGACACTTGGCGAAATGGATGTTTTCTGGGAGGAAGCTAAGAGCTGGAAGCCAATATAATCCTGACTTTGTGAGCGTTTTTTCCAAACCGACACTGAAACTTTGGTTGATCCCGGTAGGGTTGATCCTTCTTAATTTTATCCTGAAGATAATTTTTCTGGGAAGAAGGGACATCGCGATGGATGAACCCTTTACAATTTTTTATGCCCAGGCCGGTTTCCCTGCCCTTTTTGAGATGCTGAAAACCGAAAACAATCCTCCATTGTTTTTCGTGCTTCTGCATTACTGGATAAAAGTCTTTGGCATCTCGGCTTTATCTGTAAGGTTCCTGCCATTTCTCTTCAGCACACTGACTGCCCCTGTGATTTACCTCACCGGACGACGATTTTTTTCGGTACGGTCGGGTATTCTTGCATCCCTGATCTTTACCTTTTCAAATTATCACCTGGCGTTTTCCCATGAAGCAAGGGTTTATCCGTTGTTTGCATTGCTGACCTGCTTTTCCATGTATTTCTTTTTCTCCCTGGTTCAAAACCCGGAGCGGAGAACTCCCCTTTATCTGTTAATTCTTGCCAATGTTTTACTGATCTATTCGCATTTCTTTGGCTTTTTTGTGATCGTTATACAGTTACTTTCCTGCCTGATCTTCCCGGATACCCGGAAAGCAACAAAGATTTGCCTTCAAGCCCAGGTGGCGACCCTGTTTTTTTATTTACCCTATTTCCCTGTTTTTTTCAGTCGTTTCTTTGCTTCCTCAGGTGGTACCTGGGTTCCGCCTCCTGTATTCAGCGATCTGTATACCATGGTGTGGAGGTTCAGCAATGTACCTGTAGTAACAGTATTTTTTCTCATGATTCTGACGGCAGCAGTGGTGAAATATTTTATGGAATGGAGAAATTCTTTGGTACTTCTTTCTCCGTTTCATAAGATTCTCTTGCTGTGGTTCTTTTTCCCCTACCTGGCTATCTTTCTCCTTTCTTATAAAATCCCGATGTTCCTTGACCGTTATATGATCTTTACTTCCATTGCTTTTTATTTGCTGGTTGCACATGCAATCATATATATATGGGGATCGCGTAAGAACATTTTTTATGTTTTGTCGGTATTAGCAGTCGGAGGGATGCTTCTGACTTTTAACCCAAACATCGATAATCATCGCAGGCTGAAAAAAGTTATTGAGGTTATCCACGATCTGAAGAAGAAGGAGACTCTGGTATTAATGTGCCCTGAATGGCTCGACCTGGGTTTTACCTATTATTATAATCAGGAGTATTTCAAGGATTACGGAAATCTCAGGCAGAACCTTCAAAAGGAATCCATTTTTCCTGTGAGCCATCCTGATCAGATTCCACAAGGGATCATGGAAAAAGCAACCTCTGTTATTCTCCTGGAAGAATGGCCTGAGGTTGTGGATAAAAATAATGAAGTCTTGAAAAAGATATCAGGCAGATTCAGCGATTGCAGGGTAATCAATATCCCTGAAGCCTACAAGATGTATTATTTCAGCAGGAGAAAATGAAACCAGGTTGATTCGTTTCAGTGGTTTGATAGGTAACTTGCTACACCCTCAGAAGTAGCTTTCATTCCCTGGTCTCCTTTATGCCAATCGGCTGGACAAACTTCCCCGTTTTCTTCATTAAACTGGAGTGCATCCACCATCCGTAATGCTTCATCAATGCTGCGTCCCAATGGAAAGTCATTGACCACCTGATGACGTACAATGCCCTGTTTATCGATGAGGAATAATCCTCTGTATGCCTGCGCTACACCGTCAAATTCAATGGTGCCGTCTTCGTTGTAAATCCATTCGCCGGCCAGCACATCATAATTTGCTGCAATGGTCTTTGAGAGGTCAGAAACGACCGGGTATTTTACACCTTGGATTCCGCCTTTTTTCTTTTCGGTATTCAGCCATGCCCAGTGGGAAAATTTGGAATCAATGGAGCAGCCGACAACCGCCACATTCCGTTTTTCAAATTCCTGGAGTTTCTCCTGGAAGGCTAAAAGTTCGGTGGGACAAACAAATGTAAAATCCAATGGATAGAAGAAAAAGATCACATGCTTCTTCCCGATATACTGCTGAAGGGAGAATTTTTCGACAAATTCGCCTCCGTTTACAACGGCATCCGCTTCGAATAAGGGAGCTTTCTTACCAACTAATACTGCCATATTTCAGATTTTTAAGATGAATGATTATTTTACTGCAAAGATAAAAATAATTTAGAAACATTATCGATAATTGTTTCTTCAGGGGTTGATGTCCCTGATATTGAACTGCAGGAGTGTTTTGTTCTCGAAATCAAACAGAGTGGATTTACGCATATTATAATACTGCTGCCAATAACTCTGCAAGGCAGTAAAAAAAGCATTCTCCGAGTTATCTGCTTCTGTTTGCGCAGTGTATAGTTCCTGGAAGTCGGATATTTTACCAATCATGTACCGGTCCTGGGTGATCTGGTACGATTTTTTTGCGACAGTATCAGCTTTGGCAGCAATCTGAAGCTGATTTTGTTGCATATTGAATTTCATGACATTCCTGTAAATACTTTGCCTGAAATCGATGATTCCTTGTTCTACCTGGTTCTTAACAATATCACGATTGTATTCTGAAATTTTAATTTTACCCCTTGCAACTCCCCAATCCACGATAGGAAGATTGATATGAAGTGTCACCTCTTCAAGGTCCTGAGAACCTTTGTAAACATCGGTGAGATTAGAAGCAGTTTGATTGTATCCTAAAATCGCGGTAAGGTCTGCATCGAATCTTCCGCTCATTTTTGCCAGGTAAACATTCATGTCCGCCTTCATAAGCTGCAGTTTAAAATCATCTGCTGGCGAAGTATTGGCAAATGCTTCATCAATAGCTTTGAAAGGGTTAACTGTGAAGAAACTGATATTCACAGGGGGAAGAATGACAATGGAATCAGACTCAGGCAACCGCAGAAATGATCTTAGCACAAACTGTGCATCACTTAAAGCAAACATTGCATCTTCAGTTGAAAGTTTTGCTTTTAGTAAACTCAATTCATATAACAAGAGTTGGTTCTGGGGAATTTTCCCTAGTTGGAACCGTCCCTGTGTGATCTTGTATAAGGTATCGTAATTCCGGTAATTTGTCTCTGCAATTTTCTTTTGAACCTGGGCTTCCAGGACAGCAAAGAAATAATTTGTGGTCGTAATATTGATATCCTCGATGGCTTCGAGGTATTTCCGTTTTGCCTGATCGTACTCGAGAGGTTGGATTTTACGGTTCCATTTATATGGATTACCTACGAAGATTGGTTGTGTATATTGAATGTTGACGGGCGTACTCAAATATGAGGTTGAAATCGGATTGACAAGATTATCGGTTCGTTGAAGTCCGGTATTTAATGAGATACTTCCTCCGCTGAACCCAATCTCCTGGTTTAACCTGATATTACCCAGGTAATTGATGTATTGTTGCGGGATGTAACTTTTTGTGCCATCAGGATTCAGGTATAATTGGATGGATCGTTGATAATCAGGCAAAGTGCCTGAAGCGATGAGCTGCGGCAGGTAACTTTTCCGGAAGTCTTTATAAGTAAGGTAGCTTACCCTGAACTGCTGTTTGGCAATCAGGGCCTGGATCGACCTGTCTTTTGCAAGTGAAGTAGCCTCTTCCAGTGTCATCTTGCGGATCTTTTTCTGTGCCAGCGCATGATGAGGATGAATGAGCAAGATAAGCGCTATGATCCAGAAATACAATAAGGGTCTTTGCATAGGATGGTTTTTGCATTATTCATGTCTCAGTGATGCAACCGGTTCCTGTTGTGAGGCACGCCGGGCAGGCATAAAACCGAAAGCGATGCCGACAGTGGCGGAAACTCCAAAGGAGATCACCACTGACCAGATTGAAACGATCGTAGTGATTTGGGTGAGCTCCATAATAAGTTTGGACAGAGCGATCCCTAAAATGATCCCGATCAGCCCGCCTGTGATGGAGATCATGGTAGCTTCGGTGAGGAACTGTAAGATGATATCACGTTTAGTTGCACCGATGGCCTGTCGGATGCCGATCTCTTTGATCCTTTCCATGACCGACGCAAGCATGATGTTCATGATCCCTATTCCTCCGATGAGTAGGGAAATACTGGCAATGGCACCGAGCACCATGTTGAAGATATCGCGTGTACGTTCCTCGGTTTTGAGCAGCAGTTCCGGAACTTTTATTTCCACATCTTCCGCACCGGCGTGACGACGGAGCAACATCCGTTTTAGGACTTCCGTCGTCGGCTTCATCATCTTACTTTCCTTGACCTGTACAACAATTTTATCCACCTGGTTACGGGAGGTGTTATCGTTTTCATTATCAACAATCGTGATGCCCCGCCCTGAAAATATATATTGGGTTCCCTGGAAACTATTCTTGGTTACGAGGGACCTGTCCTTATAGCGTAACAGCAAGGTTTGGATCGGAGTATAGAGGGTGTTGTTATAATCTGAGATGCCTAAATTTTCAAGGGCTTGCTGGTTGACCTCGCGATTTCTTAATACCCCAATCACTGTTAACCAGATCGGGCCGCATTTTATTTCCTTACCGAGGGGATTTTCCTTTGAAAAGAAATGGGATTTAATTGTACTTCCGATGATGCAAACAGGTTTTCCGTCTTTCAGCTGTTCCTCATTAAACATCTCTCCCTGCAAAAGATCCAGGTTGAAAACGCTGAAGAAATCAGGTGTTATACCGGTCAGTTTTGTGGCAGATTTTTTTCCTCCTCTGATCACATCCACTTCGTAAATCACTTCGGGGCTAACCTTGTCGACAGTGGGGATGAGTTGTTTTATACTGATGGCATCTTGTAAAGTTAATCCCGGTGAGAATTTTTTAGCTTGTTTGGAATCAGAATTATCTTTGGTTTGGGATTGTGCAGAATTATCGCTTTTCTGAGCTGATTTTTTATTTTCTGTTTTGTAAGAGATCACGATGTTGTTGACGCCTACCAGCTTCATCTGGTCGAGAATCTCCTTCTGGGCGCCCCGGCCGATGGCCATCATGGCGATGACGGCAGCCACTCCGAAAATGATCCCGAGGGCAGTGAGCATGGAACGGAATTTATTGATAAAAACCGCTTCCCATGCGATGTTAAGAATATAGATATAACGTTCGAACACAGCGTTAATTTTTATCGGGAAGACCCGGGTTTGATTATCTTGCTGGTGTTCTTTACATCGGGTTTAATAATTTTTTTAGATGCCGGTTTTACTTCGAATTTTTTCAATTCTTCGGATTTGAGTTCTGTTAGTTTCATCTTCTCGGCATTCTCCGGCGGGAGAAGCAACAATTCATCATTCTCTTTAACGCCGGCTTTCAGGATGATCTCATTGTCGTTACTTTCCCCTGCAATCACCTGTTGCTTGATGACCCGGCCTCCGTCTTTCTTAAAAACATATGTAACAGTGTCGTTGCTGATTACTGCTTCAATGGGAGCGAATATCACATTATTTATCGATGCGGTGACAATGGTATTCTTGGATGTCATCGATGGCCTCATGATGGAATCGAATTCGTTGATCAGGATATTGACTTCGAAGACCTTTGCATTGGAATTAGGGAGTTGTTCTCCTACATTGGCAACCTGAGTGACTTTACCGGTGAATTTCTTATCAGGGAAAGCATCAATTCCAATCCGTACGTCCTGTCCAACTTTAACCTTGCTGATATCAATCTCATTGACATAAGTCCGGGAGATCATTTTCGACAAATCGGGCAGTTCAGCCACGGTGAAATCCCCCCATGTGTTCACACTGGAACCTTCCTGTTGGCGGCCATTCCAGTCACGGGTGTAGATCACCATACCTTTCTTGGGTGCAAAGATGGTGAAGTGCTTGATCTTGTCCTGCATCTGTTCAAGTTTCTGCTGGGCCTGGGTATAGGTGGAATTGGCATCGTCCATGTTGGCGACTTCCTTTCTGTATTGAAGGGTGTAACTTTTTTCAGCTTGCTCCAATGTCCGTTGTGCTTTTTCCATTTCGATTTCTGCCTGCCGGCGTGTGGCGGGAGGTTCATAAATGGATTGATCTTTTATAGTCTTTTTTTGTTCAAGGTCATATTTCATGTTGATCTGTTCATCGCGAAGGCGACGCAGGTTCAGGGAACTGTCGAGCTGCCGCTGGGTCAGCTGGGTCAGGGCTTTGTCACGATTGGATTCGATCTCTTTCATCTTGGAGGTCAATTCACTCTGGTCGAGTATTGCTACGAAATCCCCGGAATCAACTTTTGTTCCTTCCTGTACCAGTTTCAGGATTTTCACGGAATAGATTTGCAATTGAGGGAGGCTTTGTGGCCCGCGGATCTTTTCAGAAGATTTGGCGAACAATTCGCCGGTGGTAGTAACCTCTATCGGGAAGGTGCCTTTCTTTACTTTGACGGTAATCTGCTGGCTTTTATCATTCCTGGAGAAAATGAAATAGGCCACAATAGCAAGTATGAAGACACCTGCTATTATGTAACCAACTTTTTTCTGCTTCATAGAAGGATTTTTGAGGAGTATTAAACATCGATTTTTGCATATTTTGCGTTGCGCTCAATGAATTCACGACGTAGCGGTACATCATCCCCCATAAGCATCGAAAAGATCCGGTCGGCTTCTGTACCATTTTCGATGGTCACCTGTCTCAAGGTGCGGAATTCGGGGTTCATGGTGGTATCCCATAACTGTTCCGAGTTCATTTCACCGAGACCTTTATACCGTTGAATATGGATGCTGCTCTCTTTTCCGTTGGCAGTCAGTTCCGCGACGATCTGTGCGCGTTCTTCTTCGGTCCAGCAATATCGCCCGGTCTGACCTTTTTTAATCAGGTACAACGGCGGTGTTGCAATATAAACATGTCCGTTTTCGATCAGTTCTTTCATGTACCTGAAGAAGAATGTCAGGATAAGCGTAGAGATATGACTGCCATCCACATCGGCATCCGTCATTATGATTATTTTATGATAACGCAATTTCTCCAGGTTTAGTGCCTTACTGTCTTCTTCCGTGCCGATGAATACCCCAAGGGCCGTAAAGATGTTCTTGATTTCTTCGCTTTCGAAAATCTTATACTGCATGGCTTTTTCAACATTCAGGATCTTTCCGCGGAGGGGAAGGATTGCCTGGAATTTTCGGTCGCGGCCTTGTTTTGCCGTGCCGCCTGCAGAATCACCTTCCACGAGGTAGATCTCACAAAGGCTGGCATCCCGTTCGGAGCAATCTGCGAGTTTACCGGGCAGTCCCGATCCTCCAAGGACACCTTTCCGCTGAACCAGTTCCCGGGCCTTGCGGGCGGCATGACGGGCGGTAGCGGCGAGGATGACCTTGTTGACAATGGTTCTTGCTTCTTTCGGATGTTCTTCAAGGTAGTAGGAAAGCAATTCGCTAACCAACTGGTCAACCACACCCATGACCTCATTGTTTCCGAGCTTGGTTTTTGTTTGACCTTCAAACTGGGGCTCCTGAACTTTGACCGAGATGATGGCCGTCAATCCTTCACGGAAATCATCTCCGTTGATATCAAACTTCAGTTTTGCAAGCATGCCGGTCTTATCTGCATAACTTTTAAGGGTACGGGTGAGTGCCCTGCGGAAACCGGAAAGGTGCGTTCCGCCTTCGTGTGTGTTGATGTTGTTGACGTATGAATGCATGTTCTCGGAGAAGGAAGTGTTGTACTGCATGGAAATCTCCATGGGAATACCGTTCTTTTCGCCTTCAATTGAGATGGGTTCCGGCATCAGTTTCTCACGATTGGCATCGAGGTAATCGATAAAATCCCTCAGTCCCTCTTTGGAGAAAAATGTTTCTGAGAAAAAATTTCCCTGCTCGTCTTTTTCCCGCTCATCAGTGATGGTAAGTGTGATCCCTTTGTTGAGGAAGGCCAGCTCCCGCAATCGGGAAGTCAGGATCTCAGAGTCATAATGTTCGGTAATGAAGATGGAATTGTCGGGTTTAAAGGTCACAATGGTACCATTCCTGTCCGTGTCGCCAACCGTTTTTATCGGGTACATGGGTTTTCCGTATTGGTATTCCTGTTGGAAGACCTTTCCGCCACGGTGAACCGTAACCAATAATTTTTTTGAAAGGGCATTGACAACAGAAACACCCACCCCGTGTAATCCCCCTGAAACCTTATAAGTGTCTTTGTCGAATTTTCCTCCGGCATGGAGAACCGTCATGACGACTTCCAGTGCAGATCGCTGTTCCTTTTCATGGAAATCCGTTGGAATCCCTCTTCCGTTATCCGTTACCGTAATGGAATTATCTTCGTGTATGATCACATCAATTTTATTACAGTATCCCGCCATGGCTTCATCGATGGAATTATCAACAACTTCATAAACGAGGTGATGCAGCCCCCTGATATTCACGTCTCCAATGTACATTGCAGGCCTCTTCCTGACGGCTTCCAGCCCTTCCAGAACCGTGATATTTTCAGCGGTGTAATTCTGGCTGGCAATCTCTTTTTCTATATCATTCATAATCAAATAATTAAATTTACTTTTATAGATACAAAAGTACGAAGAATTTCCGGATAAATTCTCATTAAAATATCAGGATAATCAAGGATTTTATTAACAATGAAAGGTGCAAAAAATAGGTACCCTGATAATGAGGAAACCGGATGGAAAAAAATAACAGCAGTTCTGTAAGCAGGATCCTGTTGAATTCTATCATTTATCTGAGCCGGATGTCACCATCCGGCTTAAGCGACCTACCCCCCGGCATTGGGCGAGCAACCCTTGACAACCGGTATACATGGTCTTTCAACCCATAAGGTTTACCCCTCCGGCAGTCACCTGCACGGATCGTGAGCTCTTACCTCGCGTTTTCACCCTTTCCCCGGTTACCAGGGGTGGTAATTTTCTGTGGCACTGTCTGTCTCTCCGGCCTTTATATCCGGACAGCCTTCCCGTTAGGAAGTATGGTGCTCTGTGTTGTCCCGACTTTCCTCCACGCCATAGGCGCGGCGATAGAACAAACTGCTGTTGGCGCAAAGGTACATATTCCCCCCGATTATCGCTACCTTTGCCGTTCATAAAATTTCCCGGATGAAGGATTTGAGTACCGGAAATGAGGGCAGACTGATCCTGAGATTTGCCATCCCGATGCTGCTTGGAAATGTTTTTCAGCAACTCTACAATGTTGTCGACAGTATTGTGGTGGGCAAGTTCATCGGGAAAGACGCATTGGCGGCCGTAGGAACATCTGGACCCGTGATCTTTCTGCTGATCTCATTCATGATTGGAATCACCATGGGGTTTACCATCGTGATATCACAGTATTTTGGCGCGAAAGACATAGAGAAAGTCCAGAAGGCCATCAATACCATGTACATTTTTCTTTTCTTTGTTTCCCTGGTAATGAGTGCTGTCGGGATCCTTCTAAGCGGATATATTTTCCGGGTTATCAACCTTGACCCGTCGATCATTCCACAGGCTCAGTTGTTCCTGAATATCTTCTTCGCCGGGTTGGTATTCCTCTTCGGTTACAATGGAACCAGCGCAATTTTGCGTGGATTGGGCGACTCAAAAACTCCACTCTATTTTCTGGTCGGTTCCGTAGCAATCAACATCGGCCTTGACCTGATCTTCGTGCCGGTTTTCCACTGGGGTGTGGCGGGTGTAGCTTGGGCAACCGTGATCTCGGAGGCGCTGGTTTTCATCGTGCAAATCCTTTATCTTAATAAATACCATAAAGTAGTAAAATTCTCCTTCCGGAATCTGAAATTTGACTATCCCGTTTTTTTAAAGAGCATTCGGATCGGGTTACCGACCGGCTTCCAGCAAACCTTCGTAGCCGTAGGGATGGTTGCCTTGTATTGGGTGGTGAACCGGTTTGGCATCGACGCCAATGCAGCATACAGTGTCGCCGGAAGGATTGACAATTTCGCAGCGATGCCGGCCATGAGCTTCGCCATTGCACTTTCTACCTTTGTCGGGCAAAACATGGGTGCCAATAAACCGGAAAGGGTCAAAACCGGGTTACGGGCTACTTTTTTTATGACGAGTGCAGTCACCCTTACCATATCTGCATTCATCCTCTTTTTTGCACGTGGACTGATGCGGTTGTTTACCAATGATGAGGTGGTTATTGAATTGGGGCGTGGCTATCTGGTCGTGATCGGGATCTTCTACATCCTCTTCTCAACCATGTTTGTGATCAATGGTGTTCTCAGGGGCGCGGGCGATACCCTCGTGCCGATGTTTATCAGCTTGTTTGCTTTGTGGATTATCAGGATCCCGGTAGCAATCTGGTTGTCAAATATCCCGTCGATCGGCGTACATGGAATCTGGTGGTCGATCCCGATAGGCTGGTTTGCCGGATTGGTCGTCAATTATTTCTATTACCGTTCGGGCCGATGGAGGAAGAAGGCTGTGGTAAAATATGACAGTGAAGGAAAGATGATCTGACATCCCGTGAGGATAAAATCATGATAATTTCATCCCCGGAAAAAAATCTTCCTGTAAGACACGGATCATATTATTTTCCCTGTCATCGAAAGAAAAATTCTCCCTGATCCGCCTGCTGGCTTCCTTCCCTGATTTTAAGTTTAAGGCTTGGCGAACGCCGGATTCAAGTTCGGAGATATCCCGCTTTATAATGATGATCCCGGTATTGCCGATCGCATCCGGAATCCCGTTAACATTGGAACCTACTGGCGTGCATTCGCACAGCATGGCTTCACAAAGTGTGTTAGGCATGCCTTCGGTAATGGATGCCTGGACAAATACCTGTGCTTTATTATAACTTTCAAAGAGAACTTCATGCGGACAATACGAGTAGATGACGGTAAGATTTTCAATGTCATAAAAAGGATATTTTTCTTCAATCCATGGAAGAAACTGTTTTTTTATCCCGACCAGGATAAAATTCAGATCAGGATTTCTTCGGGCCAATGAGATAAACAGGTCAAAGCCCTTATTGAGAAAATCATACACGCTGTTCATGGTCCCGACCGTAAGAACCGTTTTCGGATCTTTTTGAATGGATTCCTCCCGGTAAAATTTATCGGTTTCGATACCATTGGGGACAACGGTGATTTTCGTCTTCAGGCCGGGAACGTAATACTTCATACCGTCTTTTTTCCCTGAAGGATCATAATAGAAATTTTCGTGGTAGATCAGTGATTCATGATTCGGAAGAATCAGGTCGGCATGGCGAAGGGCAAATTTTACACAAACGCCCCTGAATTTTTTATAATAAACACCTTTTTTCAGTTCCGGATAACATACTGCTTCCTGCCCCCCGGCTATGATGACCACCTTTATATTCAGAATCTTCCCCATGAATACCATAATGGCTGCATGATAATCGGCAAACCAGGTTATCATTAATCGGGTTCCCCCGGAATTGAAAATGATGAATAAGATCAGGTTGATAATTCTCCGGATGAAATGGAAGCCGGCATTTTTCTGGTTGATCAGGAATGCCTTTACTCTGAAATGCTTTTCCAGAATCTTCTGATCATTGACCGTAAATGAATAATCCGCCGGTTTTATAAAAAGAATCTTATTCATCCTTTCTGATATTATTTCAGGAAAAGTGATTCCACCGTTTTACAGTTCTTTCTCAATACAGCGGATGATACGTTCAGCGGTATGGCCATCCCACAGTTCGGGGATTTTTCCGGTCTTCCATTTCCCGTCGAGAATCTGGTTGGCAAAGATGATGATCTTCGCTGTATCAGTTCCTGCAAGTTCATTCGTGCCTTCCCACAAAGTGATCGGTCGTTCTGTATTTTCGCGTATGGTTATGCATGGAATTCCATAAACGGTGGATTCTTCCTGGATTCCACCGCTATCAGTGATTACCATGCGGCAACCGGAGACCAGTCTTCCAAAATCGAAATAACCCAGCGGATCGCAAAGTACCAGTCGCGGCATGTTACCGGTTATGGCTTTCAGTTCAGGATCATCCAGGATCTTGCGGGTCCTGGGATGAACCGGGAAAACGATGGGCAACCGTTCCTGTATTTTTGAAAGCGCCAACAATATCCGTTTGAAATCCGAAATGTTATCCACATTGGACGGCCGGTGAAGGGTAACCAGTGCATAGTTCCGATCTTCGATTCCCAATTGCCGGAGAATCTCTGATTTCATGATCTGTGCCTGTGAATCCATTAACGTATCAATCATGATATTTCCAACCAGGTGGATTTTACTTGCCGGGTGGCCTTCCTTTAGCAGGTTGTCAACGGCATCCCTTGAAGGGGGCAATAACAGGTCGGTAATGGCATCGGTGACCATGCGGTTGATCTCTTCCGGCATTTCCCTGTCAAAACTCCGGATACCGGCTTCAATATGAATGATCTTTATGCCTTTTTTGGCCGCCACCAGCGAGCATGCCATGGTTGAGTTCACATCGCCTACTACCAGGATCCCATCCGGTTTCTGGCTGTCACAAACATCGTCAAAGCGCTCCATGATGCGGGCAACCTGTTTTGCATGTGAGTCAGATCCTACTTCTAAGGAGATATCGGGGGAAGGAATGTTCAGCTCCTGGAAAAACCGTTTTGACATCTCAATGTCATAATGTTGCCCGGTATGCAGTAAGATGGGTTCAATGATCGATGACTTCCGCATCTGGCGCATGATGGGTGCAATTTTTATGAAATTCGGCCGTGCGCCAACGATATTGATGATTTTCATGTTTTTCGGTAGTTGTTTCTTTTATCTTGTTTCTGATATTTCATCCAGCAGGGATGAAATTTTTTCGGTCAGGCCTTTCCTGGAAAAGGAATCAATTTCTCCCTCCTGGTTCTGCAAGGATCCCTGTTTATATCGGCCGTACAATTCAAGCAAGGCATTTTTCATCGAAGTTTTATCGTCAAAGTTACAGGTTATTCCGGCTCGTGCTTCGAGGATGATCCGGGCGCTGTCGCCATCGGTCGGGCCAATACAGAATATCGGCCGCCGGGTGGCAAGGTATTCAAATAGTTTTCCAGGAATTATGCCCATCACATTTGGAGTATTGTTCAGAAGGAGCAAAAGAACCTGTGATCCTGCCGATTCTTTGAGTACCTCTTCATGTGGCATATACTCTATCTTTTCGGTCCGGGATAACAACTGGTACTTCTCCAGGCATTGAAAAAGTGACATATCACATTTGCCGATAAACCGGAGTTTCAGGTCATCCCTGAAAGACGCATTTTCAAAACAGATCTCGGCAAGTACTTTCCACAGCAATTCCGGGTTGCGGTCCTTGTTCAGGGAACCGATGTGCGTAAGTTCAAAGGTTTTAGCAACCTTCTGGTCGGGAATGATAAAATCATCCGGATCATAACCATTCGTGATCACATCATAATGACGTGGAAAAAGCTGGTTAAAATCGAGCGCCCAGTTCCAGCTGACGATGGTTACCCGGTCGGCTTTTGAAAGAACTTCTTTTTCCAGGCGATGATGCTTTTTATCGGCCTGGTTTGTAAGCTTGAGCTGATGATAGAAGTCGATTCCTGTCCAGGGATCCCGGAAATCGGCCAGCCAGGGAATGTTTAACTTGTTTTTCACCCCAAGTGCGATCAGGTGCATTGAATGGGGAGGACCAGTGGAGACCATGGCATCTACAGGATATTCAGCAAGGTATTTAAGCAGAAACCGGATGGATGGTTTGATCCAGAAATTCCGGGCATCCGGGATGAAGAGATTTCCCCTGATCCATACCGAAATATTTTCAATAACCGGATTTTTCTTTTTTACAGAGAGGAAACCGGCCTGGATTTTCTCCTCTTTTTTCTGCCCGATGAATCGCTTGTAAGCATTATAGGGTTCCCATATCGGTTTTTTTATCACTTCAATTCCTGAGGGAATATCTTTGAACAGGGATTCATCGGCTTCAGGGTATTCGGGATTTTCAGGTGTATAAATCACGGGTTCCCAACCGAATTTGCGAAGGTATTTGGCAAATTTGAGCCAGCGCTGAACGCCGGCTCCACCGCTGGGTGGCCAGTAATAGGTTATGATCAGTACTTTTTTCATGAACCGGATGCAACGGATTTCCTGATCTCCACTGCCGCCAGCCCGATCACAACCAGGATCAGAAGGATGGAGCTGATCAGTGAAATTTTTTCCCCGATACGATAGACTTTCGGTTCGAATTTAAATTCGACTTTATGTTCGCCTGCGGGAAGGATCATTGCCCGTAAAACATAGTCGGTCTGAAAATGGGGCGTGGCCTTACCATCAACATAAGCATTCCATCCTTTCGGGTAATAGATTTCAGAAAAAACTGCCAGGCCGTTATTCTTTGATTTATAGCTGTACACCAGGTCATTTGGTGCATAGCTTTCCAGCCGGATGACATCCGATGTGTCGCGTCCCGGACTGAATCCTTTCAGGTCTTCTGCAAATTTTTTATTGATGATGGCCGTTTCATGCGGATTGAATTTTTTAATAGCGTTGAGTTCTGCATCTGCATTATCAACCAGGTTAAACCCATTTACAAACCAGGCATTTCCAAGCGCTTTCGGATTTGGGAAAACAGCAGGTTGCCGGTTGTTGTCGGGAATGATGAGGTACTTCGTGTTCAGCATATTCAGAACGGAAGTGCTGTCGGTGTTCATGTTCCGTGCAAAAATTTGGATGTCCTTCTCAATCCCGGCATCGATCAGTTCCTGGTAACGGCGCAGTTTTGCACCATGATATCCCCCGAGTGATTTATGGAAATAGGAAGTGCTGGCATCATTAAAGGGGTCTAACGTCAGGTTCAGAACACGGTAGTCGGGTGTTTTATCCTGGAGGATCTGCTCATCGGCAGGGGTAGGCTGATAAGGTTTTGCAATTTCTGATTTGGATCTGAAACTTTGATTGTTCAGGTATCTCTTGGCAATGGGGTACATATCAATAAGGATCAATGCCGAAAGGATAATATAAGCATATTGCTTCTTGATTTTATTGAACAGGACTGCAAACATGACGCTACTTGCCAGTAAGATGAAAATCACGGTTCGCCAGGCGTCCATCTGGAGCAGGCTTTGACGATCCTCACGGATGCCTTGCAACAGCCAGTCGGGGAGTCCCGATTGTTTTGCCTTATAGGCATCGCTGTGTCCGATAAAATCAAGAAACATCCCGGGAATAAGAGCAAAGATCAGCGCGATCCCTGCAGTGATCCCGGCAGCAATAAAAAGCTGTTTTCTTGTTTTTTTCGGATCCTGTTTGGAGTCGAAGAACCCCTTTAATGCAAGCATACCCAAAAGAGGCATGGCAAATTCTGCGATCACCAGGATCATGGTTACAGATCTGAATTTATTGTATCCCGGTAAATAGCTGAAGAAGAAGTCGGTCATCGCCATGAAATTATGTCCCCAGGCAAGAATGATGGACAGTATTGTGGCGGCCAGCAGCCACCATTTTAGCGGACCTTTGACGATCAATAAACCAAGGACAAACAAAAAGAAAATAATGGCCCCAATATAAACCGGCCCCGCTGTAAAGGGCTGTGATCCCCAATACATTGGCAGGTGCTGATTGACGAACTGACGGATATTTTCTTCCGGAACGTTGTTGGCCCTGAGTGCCTTGGCCGTATTGGAATTGATGTCGAGCTTCTGATCGGATCCGCCATAAAAGTTGGGAATGAGGAGTGTCATGGTTTCTCCGACTCCATAGCTCCATTGGGTTGCATAGTCTTTGTCCAGCCCGGATGTACGGTTACTCTTTTCGGTCGTAAGTTCGGATTTCCCCCGGATGGTATAATTCCCATACTCGTAGGTTGCCCAAAGGCTGGTAATGTTTGTTGCCAAAGCAAACCCTCCTGCGATGAATATGATCCCGACGGAGATAAAGAAGGGTTTATACGTTTTTAGCCGGATTGCCTGGATTAGTTCACTGATCCCGAGTAGGACCGCCAGCATAACAAGGTAATAAGTGATCTGTGGATGGTTTGCTTTAAGTTCAAGGGACAGGAATACCGCAGAAAGCAAACCTCCCAGGAAGTATCGTTTCCTGAATGTAAGGATAAAACCGGCAAGGACGGGAGCCATATAACCGATGGCATGTGCCTGTGAATTATGACCAACATCGATGATGATCATGAAAAAGGAAGAAAACGCAAACGCGATGGCTCCAGCAATGGAAAGCCAGGGATCCACTTTCATGACCAGCAGCAGGAAAAAGAATCCAAGGAAGTAGAGAAACACCAGGTTGGCAGGGTGGGGTAGTCCCAGCGTCAGGATATTATCAAGGTAACCAACCAGGTTGGAAGTATAATTGGTTGAGATCTGGTAAGCTGGCATTCCACCAAACATGGAATTGGTCCATAGAGGTTCCTGCCCGGTGACCGACCGATAATCGACGATCTCTTTTGACATTCCCAGGAATTGTGCAATATCACTTTGGAAGATACGCTTTCCTTCGAGCAAAGGGCTGAAAAAAGTGAAGGTAATGACGATAAAAAGCAGGATGGCTGCCAGATACGGAGCGACTTTCTTGAATGAGATGTTTTTCATGATGGTGCAGATGAAAGGTCAATAAATAAGAAAGAAGATAATTGCGAAATTACCTTCTTTCTTAAAACGAAATAAGAAAATTGTCTGAGATCAAATCAAAATAATTATTTCTGATCCATGGGTTCGTCGGAAACTGTAAGTTTTTTCCTGCCCTTAGCTCTTCTGGAAGCCAATACCTTCCGGCCATTTGCACTTGCCATTCTTTCACGGAATCCGTGTTTGTTCTTTCTTTTACGGTTGGATGGCTGAAATGTTCTCTTTGTCATTTTACTTCAATTTGGGACGGCAAAATTACGATTTTTTTTAAATCCTGCAAGGCATTTCAATTATTTATTAGAACATTTTCACACAAATGAAGGAGGATTAGCCGGGAAATGAATCCCGGAAAGATGAAAACACATGCCATCTATGTGAAAAATGTGCGGTAATGAACAAAACCTGGTTAGTTTCTTTTCCTTATGTGGGTTCACGGTGTTTTGCGTGTTCGTACTTTGGTTTAAAAAATTATGGAGAAATTCCATGCCTGGTATTTTCAACTAAAACCGCACTCCATCAAGCTTTTTATGGTTTTTTTTCCAACTAGATTTTTCGCGGTTTGTAAGGTGAAAGCCTTTATCTTCGCGTTGATCCTTACATCCGGAATGTTTACCACAGCTTTCGGGCAAATCAAAGCTGCAAAGAATGAAATGTTGCAATACAATTATTCAAAGGCAATAGAAATTCTCCACCAGTTTATTCAGAAAACCGATCCTAAAACAAAAGCGGAAGCAACACTGCTCATGGCAGATTGCTATCGGCTGCAAAATGATATGCAGGATGCCAGGGCCTGGTATTTCAAGGCGATCAGATTAGGGAATACAGAGCCTTTGACTTATTTTTATTATGCCAAGGCATTGCGTGCATGTGGTGATTATGAAGCCGCCAAGAAAATATTTCTCCGGTATGACTCCCTGATGCCGGATGACCATAGGGGAAAGATCTATGCCAGTTTTTGTGACAGTGCCATGGCCTGGGATGAAAAGCCTTTTGCATTTGAAGTGAATAACGCCAGGAACCTGAATTCGGGAAGTTCGGAGTTCGGACCGGTGTTTTATAATGACGGGGTCATGTTCGCCACGGACAAGATCATGTCTGCCGATGAGGATAAAAAATCGGGTTGGGCCGGAAATGGATATTTGAAACTGGTGTTTGCCAAACCCAAACAAAAAGACGATTACTACGGGGAGTATAACCTGCCAAAGCTTATCCCTGAATTCTTCAATAATGGCTCCAATGACGGCCCTGCAACGTTCAGTAAAGACGGGAATGAGGTTTTTATCACCCGGACCGTCAAATCCACTGATAAATCCAAAGATGAATCCGAAGACGGACAGGCGAACCAGTTGAAGATTTTTTCGGCTACTATGACAAGTGATAAATGGTCGAAGATGAAACCCTTCTTTTTTAACAGTAACCGTTATTCTGTTGGGCATCCGGCCCTTGCACCCGATGGCGGTTCGCTTTATTTTGTTTCGGATGTCGACGGAGGTTATGGCGGGACGGATATTTATGTCTCCTCAAGGGATGGTGGCACCTGGAACCCACCTTCCAACCTTGGCCCTATTGTCAATACTTTTGGAAATGAAACGTTCCCATTTATGGCCGACAATGGCGATCTCTATTTTGCTTCCGATGGACATCCGGGTTACGGAGGTCTCGATATTTTTGTGACCAGGAAGGTCGGGAATGTATGGTTGATACCGCAAAACCTGGGGAAACCGATCAACTCCTCGTATGATGATTTTGCACTGGCGATGTATAAGAATGACTCGGTTGGCCTTTTCAGCGCAGATCGTCCGGGAGGTAGAGGAGAAGATGATATTTATAGTTTCCGGGTAGTCGGGCCGCTGCCTGCACTCACGGCTCAACCTGCAATCGCAACAGTTCCAAAAGCCACACCCAAAGAGGAACCCAAACCGGTGGAAAATGTAGTTCCCGTGCCATCACCTGTAATTGCTGAAAAAAAACCACCTGCTGAAGAGCCGAAGCAGGAAGTAAAACCGGAACCCCAGGTTGCACCGAAAGAAGAACCCAAACAAGTGGAAAATGTAGTTCCCGTGCCGTCACCTGTAATTGCTGAAAAAAAACCAGCGGCCGAAGAACCCAAGCAGGAAGTAAAACCGGAACCGCAGGTTGCACCGAAAGAAGAACCCAAACCAGTGGAAAACGTTGTTCCCGTGCCTGCGCCTGCTACTGCTGAAGTGAAACCACCTGCTGAAGAGCCGAAGCAGGAAGTAAAACCGGAACCGCAGGTTGCACCGAAAGAAGAACCCAAACCGGTGGAAAATATAGTTCCCGTACCTGCGCCTGCTACTGCTGAAGTGAAACCACCTGCTGAAGAGCCGAAGCAGGAAGTAAAACCGGAACCGCAGGTTGCACCGAAAGAAGAACCCAAACCAGTGGAAAATGTAGTTCCCGTACCGTCACTAATAATTGTTGAAGTAAAACCACCGGCCGAAGAACCCAAGCAGGAAGTAAAACCAGAACCCCAGATTGCACCTAAAGAAGAACTCAAACTGGTGGAAAATATAGTTCCCGTGCCGTCACCTGTAATTACTGAATTAAAACCACCGGCCGAAGAACCCAAGCAGGAAGTAAAACCGGAACCGCAGGTTGCACCGAAAGAGGAGACTAAACCGGTAGAAAATATAGTTCCCATTCCATCACCTGCTACTACTGAAGTAAAACCGCCTGCCGAAGAGCCGAAGCAAGAGGTAAAACAGGAGCCACAGGTTGCACCTAAAGAAGAACCAAAATCGGAAGTTTCAACAGAAATAAAAATCACTCCGGTTGCGACTATTGTTTCTAGATACATGGTTTCTGGTTGCATTAAAGATAGAACAACGCATGATGTCATTGCTTCTGCAACTGTGTTTTTTCTTGACGAGAATAAAGGAAAGGTCATCGTACACAAGGCGAATGCAACCGGTTGCTTCAGATCACTGGTAATTGCCGGCGACAGCTACAGGGTTAAAGCAATGCAAACAGGCTATTCTTCCGACTGTGTTCCTTTCTTTTCCGACACCCTTGGCAATCAAACGGAAACGACGATTTCAAATGATCTTTTACTGGAAAAGATCGGGGTCATCCATTCATATAAAGTCGATAATATCTATTACGATTTTGACCGGTATTTTATTCGCCCGGATGCAGAACCTTCTCTCAATAAACTTGTTCAGCTCATGAACGAAAATCAGGTAACGGTGGAATTAGGGGCACATGCCGATTGCAGGGGCTCTGCTGCATATAATATGATCCTCACCGAGAAACGGGCTGCATCGGCAGTTCATTATATCGTTCAGAAAGGGATTAACGGATCCAGGATTACCAGCAGGTGGTATGGGAAATCACAGCTTACAAACAATTGCAATTGTGACGAAGGCGTTCACTGTACAGAAGTTCAACACCAGGCCAACCGCCGGGCTGAGTTTAAAATTTCCTTACCTGCTGTGAAACTTACTGAACCCCCTGTTGATCTTAAAAAGTACCGGGAAGGTGATACGCTGGATATCCGGTTATTACCCCCTGATTTCTTTAAAAACTGCAATCACCATCTGCTTAGCGGGCCCCTGGCTGAACTCCTGAATTCTTCAACCCTTCTTCCCCCTGAACAAAATTCAAATTTCTTCTATACGGTTCAGATCGGCGCATTTTCTTATATTAAACCCCGGTTTAATAACTTGAATAATGTGATGAGCTGCAAAGGGAGCGATGGTATCCTGCGATGTTTTGTCGGGAAGTTTACATCAAAAGCAGAAGCAATTTGGTACCGTGACCACCTGAGGTCGGGTGAATTCAAGGATGCATTTATTGCACAGATTGATGAGAAGCATCAACCGTCAAATGTTGATCAGGTGGTCTATTTTGGTAAGCAATAATAAACCTCACCTGAGGTTATCGTTTATATCCCGGACAACTGTCAGACCAATCAAAGCAAATGACAGTGCTTTCCCCATCTTACATCATATAGCTTAATCACAGAAGGCCTGGCAATTGGATTAATGTGTGAATGATGTAACTTATTTCCAAAGTTGTGTAACGGTGGACAAACAAAAGGGTACCACCTTTGTTGTGGAATTTAATATTAAAAAAGGAGTAGTGTTATGAAAAGTAAAGCTTTATGGTTAATGATCCTGGCAATTATGTTGGTGGCTGGTTCATGTAAAAAAAATAGTAATGACAGCTCAGCAAATAAAACTTCCTATCTGACCCTCAGGCTTACCGATGCCCCTGCAAATTATGATGCCGTAAATATCGACATTCAATCAATCGGGGTGCAGGTAGACAGTGGATGGTCCAACTTCAACTTGCCGAACCCCGGGGTGTTCGACCTGATTTCTCTATCGAACGGAACTTCGTTGTTGCTGGTATCAAATATAGGGGTTCCGGCAGGGACAATCAACCAGATGCGCTTGCACCTTGGAAACAACAATACGATAGTGGTTGATGGTGTGTCACATAACCTGCAGACCCCATCGGGGCAGACATCGGGTTATAAGGTTAAGATGAATGCTTCTATCCAGCCTGGTGCCAGTTATGTGGTCATGATCGATTTTGATGCATCAAAATCGATCGTCAAGGAGGGAAACGGAAATTATCTTTTAAAACCTGTAGTTTACGGGAACCTTGTTGCAAATATCGGCCAGATCGATGGAACAGTTGTTCCGTCAACCGGAGGAAATTTAGCTTCCGCCTGGAATGCAACAGATACCCTGAGTGTATTCATTAACCAGGTTTCAGGCTATTTCCTCATCAACAGTCTGGTACCCGGCACCTATACAGTAAAGATCACAGCCAACAGCCCATACAGGGATACTACGCTGCTGAACATTCCTGTAACCCTTCAACATGTCACTCACCTCGACTCGATCCACCTCGGTCAGTAAGTGCAGGAAAATGCTTTAAAAATAAAAGCCGCCCTTTCGGACGGCTTTTATTTTTTTTCAGTCTAGTTTATTTTACCGGTACCTGTTTCAGGGTTTCCACAAGAAAATCCCAGAATTTCTGAACGGTTGCAATATTGACTTTTTCATCCGGTGAATGGGGGTAACGGATGGTCGGGCCGAAGGAGATCATATCCAGGTTGGGATAAACCCCGCCCAGCAAACCGCATTCGAGGCCGGCATGAATGGCTTTTATTTCCGGCACATTTCCGTATTTCTTCTGGTAAATGTCCTGCATTGCTTTGAGGATCGGTGAACCGGGGTTGGGTTTCCATCCCGGGTACTGGCCGTCAAATTTAACCTCTGCACCTGCAAGTTCGAATATGCTTTGCATCATATGCTCAAGGTCCTGTTTGGCAGAATCTACAGAGCTGCGGAGCAAGCAATGAACACGGATGGTTTTGTCTTCGGATTTGACAATGGCAAGGTTGGTGGAAGTTTCTACCAGTCCCTGCATTTCGTTGCTCATCCGCATCACCCCGTTCGGGCAGCCGTAAATTGCGCCGATCAGGTTGCGTTGCGTTTTTTCATCCATCATGCTCTTAGGAATATCTATAGGAACGACATCCATTTTCAGGTCGGGTTCTACTGCAGATAATTCTTTCCGGATCGTTTCGGTGAATCCTGGCAGGCATTTCAGGAAATCATCCTTTTTATCCAGCGGGATCGTAATGATGGCAAACGATTCCCTGGGGATGGCGTTGCGTAGGCTGCCTCCGTCGACGGATGAAAGCCTTAAACCATGTTTCCGGGCTGCATGCCACATGAAACGGAACAGCACCTTATTTGAATTTCCACGACCCAGGTGAATATCCACGCCACTGTGTCCACCCTTGAGACCGGTGACACTGAGCTTGTAAGCTGTAACACCGGGATCGGCGGGGACTTCGGTATACGTGAACTTCACATTGCCATTCGTCCCACCGGCACAGCCGATGTACAATTCCCCTTCGTCTTCCGAATCGAGGTTCATCAGGATATCTCCTTTCAGGATACCGGATTTCAGACCGAATGCACCGGTCATGCCTGTTTCCTCATCACAGGTAAACAACGCTTCAACCGGCCCGTGGGGGATGTCTTTGGATTCGAGGATTGCCATGGCGGCAGCAACACCCATTCCGTTGTCTGCTCCCAGGGTTGTTCCTTTTGCTTTCACCCATTCACCGTCAACAACAGCATCGATGGGATCTTTTTCAAAATCATGAACTTTATCGCTGTTCTTCTGGGGAACCATGTCGAGATGCCCTTGAAGAATAATGCCTTTCCGGTTTTCCATGCCGGAAGTAGCCGGTTTGCGGATGATGACATTACCGACTTCATCGATAATGGTCTCCAGTCCAAGGCTCTTACCGAAATTCACAGCGAATTCCTGGACTTGAACTTCTTTCTTTGATGGTCTGGGTATTTGAGTCAGGCTGTAAAAATTTTTCCATAAAGCCTTTGGCTCCAGATTCAGGATGTCTTTACTCATATTCGATGTTCCTCCATTATTTATAGATAGTTGATAGATTTGATTCCTGTCCAAATATAGGAAATTAATTGCCTCGATCCTCTTTTTTTTCCCGGATGATTTCCCTGAAGGTGATGTAGCGTTGCTGGTAGAGCATAGAAAGGAACTGGGTAACCCGCCTCTCAGTTTCCGCAGGTGGATGAAGTATTTTCGGATGTGTTGCCTGTACCCGGCTGCAGAGGTCAGTCACATTGATTGTCCCGTCAACCTGAAGCCAGATTGCAGATCCAATTTCATCCAGGTGGATCCTGATAAATTCCTGCTTCCAATGAGGCTGAAGGGTCCTTTTCCATATCGGATGTTTAAACCTTGGCAACAGGATATCCACTTTGCCGTCTTCCCGAATTTCAAACTCCATTTGCCTCAACGGGGTAAGGTCGAGGTAATTGGCTTTCTTCAGGATTTTCCTTCGTTGAAAAAAATTCAATACTGTCGTTTTTAAAATAAGACCTCAAAGGATCCGGTTCACCTTTGAGGTCTCGAAATGCCTGTTAAGTTTATCAGATTCTACATTCCTGATGCAGGTGGTGCGGGTTCATCCGGTTTACCTGCATTTTTTAACGGTATCTGGGTCAAAACATAAGCGATGATCGCCAGGACAATAAAACTGATATAGAAGGTCGGGGTCTTGAAGAAGCTGAAAGAATTGTAGAGGAAAATGTTGAATGCGGCGAAAATCGCGATCACAAGTCCCATAAGCGCTTCTCCTGCAATCAACCCGGAAGCCAGCAATACCCCTGTATTCTCGATCCTGATCTTCTGCGCAGGATTATGTTTCCTTTTGTCAGAAATGAGATCAACCAATCCTTTGATGAGTCCGCCGACAAAAATGGCGAAAGTTGTTTCGATCGGAAGGTACATCCCCACGCTTACCAACATAGGGCTTTTTACCTGCATAAGGATGAAGGCGGTTCCCATCAGCATTCCGGCGATGATCAATGGCCAGGCCATTTGCCCTTGGACGATACCGCGTGAAAGTATGGCCATCAGGCTGGCTTGCGGAGCCGGCAGATTCTTGCTGCCGAAACCGCCTTGGTACCCGAGGTTCTTACCGCTGGCGATATCACCTTCATTAAGGTAAGCCAGAATGATGAACATGACTGCGCCTGCCAGGATCACGCCCAGGATATCGCCTACCTGCATTCTCCATGGAGTACCACCGAGGATATGTCCTGCTTTCAGGTCCTGGAGCATTTCTCCTGCAACGGCAGCAGAAACGCAAACGATGGCAGCTACTCCGAGAACAGTTGCAACACCGGCTTCTTTCTGAACTCCCAATGCGACGAGGATCAGAGCAGTCACCACCAGTGCAGTAAGGGTAAGACCGCTGATCGGGTTATTGCTTGAGCCCATGATCCCGACAAGGTAACCGGAGACAGAGGCAAAGAAGAAAGCGAGGATAATCATTAAGGTTGATGCAACGAAAGAAATCAGGATACCTGCGTCAAAAATGAAATAAGTGATGCAGAAAGTGAGAAGGGCAACGGCTCCGATACCGATCATGATCCAACCGAAGCTGATATCTTTTTCATTTCTCGGCACGTGATGTTCGATCCCGGTAGCAGCTTTCTTGACGTCCTTTATGGAACGGGCGATACCAGTAGAAAGACTTTTGCGCATTTTGAACAGTGTGAATGCCGCACTCACGAGCATGCCGCCGATGGCGATCGGGCGGATGATGAATCTCCATATCTGAACGATCTGGTAGCTCGGATCGGAAACTTTGGCCATGGCATTATCCATTGTTATGGTGGCATCCTTGCTCATGAGAAAAGAGGCCCATGATGTCAGATCGACATTCGGGATCAGGAAATACATGATCATCGGGGCCATCAGTCCCCATGCAAGAAGCCCGCCGCTGAAGTTCAACGCACCGAGCTTGGGTCCGATGATATATCCAACACCCATGTATGCTGGGCTTACGCCGGGTGAACTCAGCAGCATACCGCCTTTGCCCTGGAAAACAGTACCGGTGATGGTCTGCTGTCCGAATATGATGAATTTTTCCCAGAGGTACTGAAACAGTTTCAGTTCACCAAGGATCTTGATCAGCCCACCCAGTCCCATCGCGGCAAAGAGGAATTTAGAACCACCAGCACCGGATTGTCCTGCTTTATGAATTTCTGAGGCTGCAACCGACTCAGGAAAGGGAAGTTCAGCATCTTCCACCATCACCCTTCTGAGGAGTGCAACAAACATGATACCTAAAATACCACCGGCAATGAGGATTAGTGTGGAGGTGATATAATGCCCGGGAGTAAAAAAATCACTCCATATCCCGGAAATAAAGAAGGCAGGTAAGGTAAAAATAGCCCCGGCTGCAACCGATTCCCCTATGGAACCTACCGTACGTGCAAAGTTTTCTTCCAGGATCGATCCTTTTACCAACTTCAGGATCGCCATACCTAAAACGGCGGCGGGATAGGTTGCGGCAATGGTCATACCGGCCCTGAGTCCAAGATAAGCATTGGCAGCGCCGAGAATAACGGCAAAGAACAAACCAATAATGAGGGCCCGGACGGTAAATTCTTTCATGTTTGTCTCCGGCGAGACAAAGGGAACGTACTTTTTGTATTCGGCCATAGATTCCTCCTTTTTAGGATTAATGATGATGGAAATTTTCAGCTAATTAATAAAAATTCCATGAGATGGACAACGAATATTTTTCCATCACGGTGGTTCACTTGTTGTATTAAATTGAGCCTCAGTATTTAAAGGTGTGATAACTAATACAAGTGCACCAGTTTCTTGGTCTGGAAAAAATCCTCTGAAAAATAATCGGAAAGTGGATATATTTTATAAGCTTGAATCAGCCCCGATAGTTCTGCCCTGAAATCTCCGCCTTTCAGGTAAATCATCCCGTTAGGAAAAGAATGAACAGAATGGGCTGATATTTTGTTCTTCAACATCCTGAAAAGATCCGGAATCTGTGTAACAGCCCTGCCCGTGATAAAATCAAATTCACCCATCATCTCTTCAAAACGCATCCTGACAGGTTTTACGTTAGTGAGACCAAGTTCCAAACGAATCTGGTCCACAACCCGGATCTTTTTCTCAATTGAATCAACAAGGGTAAATTCCACCTCGGGAAAAAAGATGGAAAGCGGAAGCCCCGGAAGCCCGCCACCGGTGCCGGCATCCATGATCCGGGTACCGGGTTTGAATGAGAAGATCCGGGCGATGGAAAGGGAATGCAAGATGTGGTGAACTTCGAGGTTGTCAATATCTTTCCGGGAGATCACATTGATCTTTTCATTCCACTCCCGGTATAATGCTGCAAGATGTGCAAACCGATCAAGTTGATCATCCTTCAGAGAGGGGAAATATTGCTTCAGCATAAGGCTATAAATAAAAACGCCTGGCAAGTTCAGATAGGCCAGACGTTTGATCGTTAATAAGGATTTCGTTAAGAAAATCCAATGTTATTATTTCGTCGGTTTTTCTTTTTCTACAACAGGTTCAGCAGCCTTTTTTTTGGTTTTGACGGCTTTTGGTTTTACTTCCACGGCTTCAGTTTTCTCCGGTTTTTCAGCTTTCACATTAGTCTTTTTTGCGGCTGCTTTTTTTATGGGGGATTTAACAGGCTTAATTTCCGGGATTTCAACCTTGGCGGGAACTTCAACTACAGGTTCCTTTTTTACAGGGGCTTTTACAGGTTTAACTTCCGGGATTTCAACCTTGGCGGGAACTTCAACTACAGGTTCCTTTTTTACAGGGGCTTTTACGGGCTTAACTTCCGGGATTTCAACCTTAGCGGGAACTTCAACTACAGGTTCCTTTTTTACAGGGGCTTTTACAGGCTTAACTTCCGGGATTTCAACCTTGGCGGGAACTTCAACCTCAGGTTCCTTTTTTACGGGGGCTTTTACGGGCTTAACTTCCGGAGGGATTTCCACCTTGGCGGGGACTTCAATCACCGGTTCCTTTTTTACGGGGGCTTTTACGGGCTTAACTTCCAGTGGGATTTCCACCTTGGCGGGTGCTTCAACCACTGGTACATTCACAATTACGGGTTCAATCATGACTGCTTGTACTTCCGCCACTTTATGTGGTTTCGGTTCCTGGACCTTTTTTGGTTTTGCCTGTGCTGCTTTGTTTGCAATGACAATCGCTTTTTTAATTCTACGCGGCCTTCTTACACCGTAAGAACCGATGACAATTTTGCCTCTTCTTGTTTTTTTATCTCCTTTTCCCATAAATAATGTTCTGTTAATTAATTTGAGTCTTTCCGTGCAAATTTAGGAAAAAAAACGACCCGATGCATATTAGCCATTTATTTTACGGAGAAATTCCTTTTCCAGGAGATCCGATTTTTTTACCACACTCTTTGCCCATGAAATCCGGATATCCAGGCCCTCTGTTTCGGATAATTGCCAGGGAATTTCCGAATTGTGCAGGCGTTCGGTGATACTTCTCACCAGCAAGGCAGCAGAAACGGAAATATTCAGGCTCTCGGTGAACCCATACATGGGGATCTTTACAAACCCGTCAGACATCTCTATGGCCTTTGAAGTAAGCCCTTCCATTTCGGTGCCAAACACCATGGCAATTTTCTGATCCAGCGGAAGCCCTTCGGGGGTATGATCCTTTTTGTGAGGTGTGGTTGCAATGATGCGATATCCAGAATCCTTCAGCTGCTGAAGGCAATCCTCAGTATTGTTTTCTGCTGAATTATATTTGTAAAGGCTCAACCATTTTGACGATCCCAGCGCTACATCCGGGTTGATCTCATATTTATTATTATTTTCGATGATATGAACATCCTGTATTCCGAAACAGTCGCAGGAGCGTAGCACGGCACTGGCATTGTGGGGCTGAAAGATATCTTCCAGAACCAACGTAATGTAACGCGTACGCTGAAGAATG
>JADGPR010000061.1 GCA_017882335.1 Bacteroidales bacterium
ATACATTCTTGCCGGTAATTTGTTAATGGAAAAGAATACTGTAGAAGTTTGGGAAAATTGCCTTAAGATCATAAAGGACAATATCAATTATCAGAGTTTTAAGACATGGTTCCTTCCGATTAAACCCGTGAAGCTGAAAGATAATGTTCTTACAATCCAGGTTCCCAGTCAGTTTTTTTACGAGTGGTTGGAAGAACATTACATCGGTTTATTAAAGAAAACTATCAAGAAAGAACTGGGAAACGAAGGACGCCTGGAATACAATATTATCATGGATAATACGGAAGAAGGTCCTGGTCCTTTTACTGTTAACATTCCTACTGGCGAGAAAAAAGCCATTGTCAATCCATCGGTATCCATGCCCATCGACCTTAACAGGGGCAACTCAAAAGAGATCCCCAATCCCTTTATCATACCCGGTCTTAAAAAGATACGCGTCAACTCCCAGCTCATTGAGAGTTATTCCTTCGAAAATTTCGTGGAAGGTGATTGCAATCGCCTGGCACGTTCTGCCGGTTATGCGGTTGCAAACAACCCGGGCAAGACCTCCTTTAATCCCTTGTTAATATACAGTGGCACCGGGCTTGGAAAGACACACCTCTCTCATGCCATCGGTCTGCAGGTAAAAAATAATTTTCCTGAAAAGACGGTCCTCTATGTAACAACAGACCAGTTCATCAACCAGTTCATCGATTCGGTAAAAAATAACAACCAGAATGATTTTATTCATTTTTACCAGATGATCGATGTACTGATCATTGATGATATCCACAACCTTGCCGGGAAGGAAAAGACACAGGATGTTTTCTTCCACATATTTAACCATCTCCACCAGAAAAGCAACCAGATCGTTCTGACCTCTGATAAACCCCCGGTGGAAATTAAAGGTATTGAACCCCGCCTGCTTTCCCGCTTCAAATGGGGACTTTCTGCCGACCTTCAGATTCCCGACCTGGAAACACGGATCGCCATCCTTCATAAAAAACTGTATAATGACGGGATTGATATTCCGCAGGAAGTGGTGGAATACCTTGCGTATTGCATCAACACCAACATCCGCGAACTGGAAGGTGCACTGATCTCCCTCCTTGCTCAATCCTCGCTGAACAAGAAAATCATCACCCTGGAACTTGCCAGGCAGATGATCGACAAATTCGTAAAAAACACGTCCCGGGAGATTTCCATCGACTATATTCAGAAAGTGGTGTGCGACTATTTCAACATCCCTATTGAAATGATCCATTCCAAAACCCGGAAAAGGGAAATTGTACAGGCACGCCAGCTTTCCATGTACTTTTCAAAGAAACATACCAAGGCATCACTCGCCAGCATCGGTCTGCATTGCGGGAATAAAGATCACGCCACTGTGCTTCATGCCTGCAGGACAGTCAATAACCTAGTGGAAACCGACAAACAGTTCCGCACTTTCGTTGAAGAACTGGATAAGAAGATTAAATTGTGAAGATCCTCTTTGTTTGTACCGGCAATATCTGCCGGTCACCCATTGCAGAAGGCATTCTCAAACAAAAATTTCAGCTAATGAATTATTCCGGAACCGTTGATTCTGCCGGATTTGAAAATTTTCATACAGGTGATTCCCCGGATGAAAGAGCCGTTCTTACCCTCCGTAAGAGGGGCATCGATATTACGGGTCATGTTGCACGTCTTTTCTCTGTAAAGGATTTCGACCGGTTTGACAGGATCTACGTGATGGATTCCTATCATTATTCAAATGTTGCCCGACTTGCCAGGGATGATAAGGATATGGAAAAGGTTGACTACATTATGAATGTTATTTACCCTGGTTCCAACCAACATGTGAAGGATCCCTGGTATGATGGATTAAATGCTTTTGAAAAAGTTTACGAGCAACTGGACGAGGCTTGTGGCACGCTTGCCCATAAAATTGTTTCCGACACTTCATTAAAGTAACCTGAATAATCCCAGAAAGGGCCATCTTGGATACCTCACTCCATAATCCCCCTACAGCAGAAGATATCCTGCAGGCAGCCGCACGAATCCGGCCATACGTCAACCGGACACCTATCATCACCTCGTCTACACTTAACCGGATGATGGGAACAGAATTGTTTTTCAAATGTGAGAATTTCCAGAAAGTGGGCGCTTTCAAAGCAAGGGGCGCTACCAATGCCGTGTTCTCACTGGAGGAATCCCAAACCGTCCATGGAGTAGCCACGCACTCGTCGGGAAATCATGCCCAGGCATTGTCGTGGGCTGCTTCACTGAGAAATCTGCCGGCCTACATCGTGATGCCGAAAAATTCCTCTCCCGTCAAGATCAGCGCTGTTAAAGATTACGGCGGCATCATCACATTTTGCAAACCTACCCTTGCAGCACGGGAAGAAAACCTGAGTAAGGTCATCGCTGACACCGGTGCCATCGAGATCCACCCCTACAATGATCTCCATATTATAGCAGGACAGGCAACGGCGGCAGCAGAATTGCTGGAGGATATCCAGGATCTTGATATCCTGCTCGCCCCGGTTGGAGGCGGCGGATTATTGAGCGGTACGGCCTTATCAGCACATTATTTTTCGCCAAAAACGAAAGTCATTGCCGCTGAACCTGAACAAGCCAACGACGCCTGGCTTTCATTCACCCAAAAGAAATTTGTTCCATCCCTGCATCCCGACACCATCGCCGACGGACTCAGAACCTCGCTGGGAACTTTCACCTTTCCCATCATCCTGGAACATGTCGAAAGTATTGTAACCGTTCCGGAAGAATCGATCATCCGGGCCATGCGACTGGTTTGGGAACGGATGAAGATTCTCATTGAGACTTCATCGGCTGTTCCGGTCGCGGCTTTGATGGACGGAAAAATTGATGTAAAAGGCAAAAAAGTCGGCGTTATCCTTTCCGGAGGGAACGTGGATCTTGATCATTTACCCTGGATAAAATGAAGAAAGGAACCTTATACCTGATCCCGTCTTTACTTGGAGAAAGTCCGACGGAGGCTGTTTTTCCATCTGCAAACAGAGAGATCATCAGCAAGGTCAAATACTTCATAATAGAAGAGATCAGGACGGCAAGACGGTTTCTGAAAAAAGTATGTCCGGAAATTGATATCGACAGCCTGACCTTCACACTTTATAATGAACACAGCAGTTCCATCGACATCTCGTCTTTTCTTGACCCCCTGCTGAAAGGAGAGGATGCCGGCATCATTTCAGAAGCCGGTACCCCGTGTGTTGCGGATCCCGGTTCGCTGGTGGTGCGCCTGGCACACGAATCAGGGATCAGGGTGGTTCCGCTGGTCGGCCCTTCCTCCATCCTGCTTGCCCTGATGGCTTCCGGGTTTAACGGGCAGCAATTTATGTTTCATGGTTATCTCCCCATCGACAAACCAGCCAGGGCAAGGCGGCTCCGGGAGATCGAACAGGAAATCCTGAAGAAAGACCAGACGCAGATTTTCATTGAAACACCCTACCGGAATCTCCAGCTCCTCCAGGCAATTACGGAAGCCTGCCAGGAATCTACTTTGTTGTGCCTTGCCACTTCACTTACCACACCCGAAGAGAGCATTATCACCCTTACCATAAAGGAATGGAAAAAGAAAAAACCTGATATAAATAAAAAACCAACCGTTTTTTTGCTTTACCGTTAGCATAAGATAAATTTTGTAACATTTTCAAGGTTCTGTCGTCTAGAATTCATTCTTCACATTCACTCATCACTGAAAATTGGAAAAGGTACTATCCATCCAGGGAATCTCAAAAAAATACGGCAGGATACAAGCGGTCAATGGTCTTTTTATTGAGATTAATAAAGGACAGGTTTTTGGTTTGCTGGGGCCAAATGGCAGCGGTAAAACCACTACGCTCAGTATTCTTCTTGACCTTGTAAGAAACGATACCGGCACCTTTGAATGGTTTGGAAAATCTCCTTCAAAAGAAAGCAGGAAACGCATCGGATCGGTCATTGAAAGTCCGAATTTCTTCCCTTATCTCAGTGCAGTGAAAAACCTGAAAATCGTTGCTGATATTAAGGATAAACCATATGACGATGTAGAGGATGTCCTTCAGCTTACCGGCCTGTATGACCGGCGGAATGACCGGTTCCGCACCTATTCCTTCGGTATGAAACAACGTCTGGCTGTGGCTTCAGCGCTGCTGGGCAACCCCGATGTGCTCATCCTCGATGAACCGACCAATGGACTGGATCCCCAGGGTATTGCCCAGATGCGCAACCTGATCAAAATGGTGGCAGAAAAGGGTACCACCATTATCCTGGCAAGCCATCTCCTGGATGAAGTTCAGAAGATCTGCACGCATGTAGCGGTTCTCAGCAAAGGCAGAAAATTGTTCGATGGGGAAGTGAGCGATGTGCTGGCGGTTTCAGAATTGCTCGAGATCGCGTCAACCGATATGGTGCAACTGCAGAAAGTTGTTTCACTGCATCCGGATTTCACTTCCATCGTACGATCGGAGGATAAATGGCTGGTTTATTTCAAGAGTCAGATCCGGCCAGCGGAAGTCAATGAATTCCTTTTTAAACAAGGCATTGTGCTGACTCATCTTTCCGAGCGGAAAAGAACCTTAGAACAACATTTCCTGGAACTCTTACGCGATAATTCCTGATCCATGGTGAAACTACTGAAGATCGAATTAAAAAAGATATTGACCTATAAGGTTTTCTGGATCCTGATGGGATTGTATTTCCTTTTCCTGGTCCTTGGTATCCTTTTGGCCGGATTTACGATCAACAGCTGGGTGGATAACATGAATAAACACATCCCGATCCCCTTTCCCCATATCAGGATTTATTTCTTCCCTGATATCTGGCAGAATATTACATTTTTCGCAAGCATACGATACATCCTGATACTTCCTGCAACTGTGATCATTATCCTGATCACAAATGAGTTCACCAATAAAACAATCCGGCAGAATATTGTGAATGGCATGAGCCGCCAGGAATTCCTGCTCTCAAAACTAGAAGTGATCTTTGTTATCTCGCTGCTTATTACCATCATCCTCATCATCGGAACCTTTTTCCTTGGTATTGCCAATACGGACAGCCAGGGCATGGCGATGATGTTTAAAAAGATCAGTTTTGCCGGAGGGTTCTTCATCCAATTGTTCTCATTTCTCGTATTTGCATTTTTTCTCGGATTTCTCCTGAGAAATACCGGTTTATCCATTGCAATCTTCACTCTATATGCCCTGATCATCGAGCCCGTTCTATATTTTATCCTGAAGATACCGAAACTGCAACCCAATAATGTTTCCCAGTTCCTCCCGGTTAATTCCGTTATCCGTGTCGTAGAATACCCATATTTTCCTATATTGAAAAACCTGATGGGGTTGAATGTCCAGGAACACCTGTCATTGCTTGATTGCGCTGTTCCATTGATCTATGCTACCATTATGATTGGGATCGTATATTGGGTACTTTCAAGGAAAGATTTGTAATCTCGGGAATTGCTCCCCGGTGGTTTTAGAATCCGAGTCTTCTTCAACAACTTTCTTTTGGACTAAAGTCCAATAAGCCTTGTGTTTCAATTACCCCGGCCTTAAGGCCGGGGCAAGTCAAGTCGATACTTAATAGGGCTTTAGCCCAAAAAAGAAATTCCGGATAATATCCTTAATTTAGCATTGAAAAAAGTTGGATAATAATTGGTTAAAGATGAAAGCAACAGATAATCCCGGATGGTTGGAATTTCTAAAAGGATTCCCATGGTATAAAGGAGAAAACAATTATCCCTTACATGCTTATTCCGAATATATGCCGCCGCCAAAGCCAGGGATATCTCCTTATAATGAAGAAGTCGATTCGAGGGTGTTCGATACCCAGGATGCTTATGGGTGGAAGATCTCGGAATTTGAAGAGGAATACCAGCTGAGGCCTGGCATGGAAGAAACCGGGAAACAGATATTGGAACACATCGTACAGATGGGAAGCGGGAAATTTCCCGCCCATCTTGCAGGACATAAACAAAAGAATCTTAGTCATAACCTGTTCTGGCCGAAGAAACTCACAATGCATCCCGGGCTGTTGAAACACGAAAAGTATGTGTCGCTGCTTCCGTTGGCATTGTCGAAAACAAAAGATGATAAAGGAAGAGTGCGCTGGACTTTTTTCGGAGCCAGCGAGCAGGGTCCTGAAAAGGCTTTCTGGAAATCATTCTACGAGGCACCCGGTAAGGAAGTTCCGGTGTCTGTTTTCTTCTCGCTCATGCAATGGATCCTGAAGAATGCCTATGGGATTGCTTTTGAAACCGGGGAACATTTGAAGAGCCTGGGGTTCCGGATTCTTCCTGCGGGAGATTTCTATCCATTTGCATATTGGAAGATGGAGTCGCTGCCTTCCTGGACCAGCGAATACCTTGTTGAAGATGATGACGATTTTTCTAACATCAACTATTTATTGACCTTCCGTCCTTTCAGCAAGTTGCCATCCATTGTGCAGGAGCGATACCTAACAGGTGAATTAGCGTTGTTACCCTTTCCGGGGAGTATGATGCTGTGGGGTAGCCCCGATTATATCAGGCTTCAGAAAACACAGTACAATGCGATCCAGATCCCGATGTTAGGATTGGTAAAAAGGAATGAGCATGTCCATGGGATCCGTGTCCCGCAATCGGGTTGGCTTCATGAACCAAAATTTCCCGGGGAGAAGGCAGATATACTGGAACACTTTATCATCAATACCTATATCCGGACGAACCGCTGGGATCGTGTCCACCGGAATGAAGATGCATTGATTGTCAGCAAAGAGGTTGACCCGGTTGTACAAACCCTGTTCAGCACCAACCTGCAATCGCTTGATCTTTACAATAAACCCATGGCACGAAACAGCCAGTTGTTAAAGGAATCGATGAAACTGCTGCTGGATGGTCCACGTGCCGGCAGGAAAGCGCTTGGTGAAGCGGAGTTGAAAGTGATCAAAGGAGGACTTTTCCGTTACCGGTTCTATTTCCCTCCAATGCATGCAGGACTTTATGAAACCTGGTGGCATCGACCGCTGGTAGGTTGCCTGTCAAAGGAAAGCGGGGAGATCATCCTCTCCCCTGATCTTGTAACAGGATACCTGACAGGTTATGACGCCAAAGAACCTGATCCGGCCAGTGCCATCGAACTCTGGCCGAGGTTTGAGAGAAGGGAACTACTTCTTTCGATCCTTCGCAATTTTGATCCTGCCCATGATCATTACCTTCATCAGACTTCTCTCAATCTTCTTGCACTTTTCGACAGCTGGGAACAGCTTGGAAACCGTCCTTTGGAAAGGGATTTTGCCCGGCACCTTGTCAGGATTCCAAAGGAAGAAAACCTGGAAGAATGGTTGGCTTCATTCCCAGGAAGGTCAAAGGATCCGGAAAAAGCGAAATCTATTCTGTCAGCTGTGACATCCCTTCTCAAACCTTCTTCCAACGGAGAAGATAACCCTGAATTCCTGACCTACAATGATACAGCAACCCGGGCGTATGAAGAAGCCTACTGGAACCAGATCATTTTCCTGGCGCATGGAAAGTTTATCAATAAAGACAATGCAGATGTGGTACAGGATCCGCCGACCTTAAAATATAGTATTCATGTACACCGGGATCTTGAAAAACTCGGAGATTACCTGATCAACAGGCACCGGGAAGAGATCCGTTCTGCAGGTATGGAGAAGGAGGCGGAAGTTGGGGAAATTCCTTTTAAGTGGGAAACTGATTTTGAATTTCTTGATTATGGGGGATGGAAAGCCAACCAGGAAGGTTCTGAACATGAGCGGAATATCCTGGTTATCATTCCCGGCAAGAACCGTAGTGAAGCTGTCATCATGGCCGATCACTATGACACGGCCTATATGGAAGATGTTTACGACAGTTTCGGTGAAAACGCCGGGGCCAGGCTGTCGGCTGCAGGTGCCGACGACAATCATTCTGCCACTTCAACACTTTTGCTGGCTGCCCCGATCTACCTCAGGATGGCGAAAGAAGGCCGGCTTGAGCGGGATATCTGGTTGTTGCATCTTACCGGAGAAGAATTTCCTTCCGATTGCATGGGTGCCCGTAATTTTTGCCAGAATGTGGTTCAGCAAACGTTGAAACTGCACAAATCCGATGGAAGTACACATGATCTTTCAGGAGTAACCATAACCGGGGTTTTGCTTATGGACATGATTGCCCATAACCGGGATAACGGCCGTGACATCTTCCAGATCGCTCCCGGCAATTCCACAGCATCCCTGCGGCTTTCAACCCATGCCTACCAGGCCTGCCATGTCTGGAACATCCATGCGGAAAAGTGGAACGAATCCCCTGACAGGAAAGGATGCGAGCGGGGACAACGAACCAGTGATGGCGTTACCATCCCGGTTAAGGCATTGCACCTGCGTCCGGATGGTGAGATCCGCACCTGGGAAGATCCTCATAGTACCTTGTACAATACAGATGGGATCATCTTTTCAGATACCGGTATTCCTGTTATCCTGTTTATGGAGAATTATGATATCAACCGGAAAGGGTATCATGACACGCATGATACAATGGAAAACATCGACCTTGACTATGGATCAGCAGTATCAGCTATTGCGATTGAAACGGTAGCAAGAATATCAGCTTCAAGGGATCCGGTAACTCCCTGAAAAAATATTTTATTTAGACCGTGTATCTATGCGCACGATCTATGGTGGAAAGCTGATGAGGGAAATTGTTTATAAGTAAAGTAGTGACGTGGTGAGGTGGTGAAGTTGTGAGTAAAATTTGGATTAAACGAAAGTTCAACTCACCACTTCACCAGTTCACCAGTTTTTTTAGCCTCCCTTCTACTCCATCCATCTTCCACGCCTGTTTCTTTCTTCTGCGATCTCCTCAAGCAGATAGCTGGCTTATAAAAAATTACCCAAATTTTTGCATAACATATTGTTGTTTTTACTATATTTGGGTAATTCAAATGAGGATGGTATCTTCCACCATCATTGTAGGTTATTGAAACAGTTCAAAATGGATGGACTATGAGAAAACTATTCTATATGATATTTTTCTTCCTGCCGGTTGTAGTTTTCCCACAATGGACATGGCAAAACCCCTTACCGCAGGGAAATGATTTAACATCGGTGCATTTTGCCGATGCCAATACAGGCTATTCCGTGGGTAATTCCGGAACAATCCTGAAAACTATAGATGGAGGTATATCTTGGACGTTATTATCAAGCGGAACTAACAATAGATTAGAGTCTGTTTTCTTTTGTGATGTTTCTACCGGGTTTGCTGTTGGGGAAAATGGGATTATTTTGAAAAGCACTGATGGCGGGACCACCTGGGTCATCGTTCCAAGTGGAAAAACGAAAAACCTGAATTCAGTATTCTTTTGTAACTGCAGTATTGGTTATGTTGCCGGCAATAGTGGTACCGTATTAAAAACAATCGATGGTGGGGTTACCTGGAATGCTCAATCAAGCGGAACTCTTAATAACCTGAATTCACTCTTTTTTACTGATATCAATATAGGTTTTGCTGTTGGGGATAATGGTAAAATTATAAAAACCAACGATGGGGGCTCCACTTGGACCGCCAGTTCTTCAGGAGGCTTGTTTGAAAATTTATCGTCTGTCTGTTTCCCGGATGCCAATATTGGTTATACCGTGAGTGATTTCGGAAACATATTAAAAACCAATGATGGAGGCATTACCTGGGCCGCTCCTACGACCTCTGTATTTGAAGGATTACTTTCCGTTCACTTTACCGATATCAATACAGGGTATGTAGTTGGTCATTCTGGAACGATTTTAAAAACCGTTGATGGCGGTGTAAACTGGGTTGCCTTATCCTTTGGCAAATCATACGATTTATACTCCATTTGCTTTACTGATCACAATTCTTGTTATGTGGTGGGTGAGAACGGGATCATATTGGGGACTGCAGATGGAGGCGCAACGTGGACAACGTTATCAACTGGAACAATGAATTCGGTTTATTCCATATGTTTTCCTGATGTCAATACAGGTTATGCTGTTGGGCAATATGGAACGATATTAAAAACAATCAATAGTGGGACAACATGGACTAAATTATCGAGCGGAACTTTCTATCTATTAGAGTCTGTTTTTTTTACTGATATAAATAATGGTTATGCAGTGGGTGATGAAGGAACCATCTTAAAGACCATTGATGGAGGTTTGACATGGAATGCTTTTCCAAGTAGCATACAAAATAACTTATATTCTGTTTGTTTCACTAATGCGAATACGGGTTATATTGTTGGTTCTTACGGTACAATATTAAAAACCACAAATGCAGGAACAACATGGATATATGTCAATCAAACAATTTCTAATAACTATTCTGTTTGCTTCACTGATGAAAGTAATGGATATACGGTTGGTAGTGCCGGAGACATAAAGAAAACGATAGATGGAGGAGAAACATGGACCACTTTGTATAGCGGTACTAACAATTATTTATGGTCCGTTCACTTTCCCAACTCTGATACCGGTTATGCAGTAGGTGATAGCGCAGTTACATTGAAGACAACAAATGGAGGTACAACATGGAATAATATACCAAACAAGATTCCGGCAAGGTTAAATTCAGTACTTTTTACCTCATCCGACACAGGATATGTTGTTGGTAATTCTGGAATTATCTATAAAACGAACGATGGAGGATTGAATTGGAAGCCATTATCCAGTAGTACAACAAGTAACTTATATGGTATATCATTCACCAATACCAAAACAGGGTATGTAGTCGGCACAAATGGTACAATATTAAAAACAACAAACGGAGGTGGGAATCCTACAGGATTGACAGAATTATCATTAAAAACAAACTCATTAACCATTTACCCCAACCCTGCACTAAACCTTGTCACCATAGAAACATCTGAACCTCCAACTAATGGGCAATTAACTATTTTGAATCTGACCGGTCAGGAACTCATCACTCAGTCGGTAACTGAAAGGAAGACCGTGATTGACATCAATACTCTTCCCAGCGGGGTTTATTTTGTGCGGGTGACCAATGACAAGATGGTGGAGGTGGGGAAGGTTATTAAGCAGTGACATTTGAAGCTATTTATACTGATGCCCTATGAAACAATTTATCTACATCGTAATCATCTTTCTTCCTACACTTGTTAGTGCACAGTTCAACTCGTACAATGATTCCCCATTGGATTTTGCGTGGAAGAATGTCGGAAATGCAGGTTTCTCACAAGGTGATGTCTGGTATACTAACCTTGCTTTCAGCACATCTGGAGAACCTTATGTGGCTTTTCAAGATGGAGTAAATTCTAATAAAGCAACAGTAATGAAATTTGATGGGACAAACTGGGTGAATGTGGGAAATTCAGGTTTTTCTACTGGGCAAGCTGATTTTACAAAACTTTCCTTCAGTCCATCCGGTGAACCCTTTATAGTATATGCGGATAATGGAAATTCTAACAAGGCATTGGTAAAGAAATTTGATGGAACAAACTGGGTGAATGTGGGAAGTGACGGTTGTTCCGCAGATGAGGCTGGGAACACTTGTATTGCCTTCAGCCCCTCTGGTCAACCCCATGTTGCATTTACAGATTATGGTAATTCTGAAAAAGCCACTGTGGTGAAATTTGATGGAACTAACTGGGTAAATGTCGGAAACGTAGGATTCTCAGTGGGAAGAACTGATTATTTGTGCCTTGCCTTCAGCCCATCTGGAGAACCCTATGTGGCTTATCAGGACAGGGACAATTTTTTAAAAGTGACTGTAATGAAATTTGATGGATTCAATTGGGTGAACGTCGGAATTGCTGGTTTCTCAGTTTGGGCAACTTCAAGTATCAGCCTTTCTTTCGGTTCGTCTGGTCAACCTTATGTTGCTTACCGGGATGAGGGAACTTTTGGAAGAGCAACAGTAATGAAATTTGATGGGGCAAACTGGGTGAATGTGGGAAATGCAGGTTTTTCTGCAGCAGGAGCATTTTTTATATGTCTTGCATTCAGCCAATCGGGTGAACCGTATGTGGCTTATTCGGATAATAGCCATGCCTATAAAGCAACCGTAATGAAATTTGATGGAACTAACTGGGTAAATGTCGGAAATGCAGGTTTTTCTGCAGGAGAGACCGAATATATAAGTCTCGTTTTTAGCCCTTCAGGTCGACCGTATGTTGCTTATAAGGATTGGGGAAACCCATATAAAGCAACAGTGATGAAATATGATTCTGTTTATGTTGGAATTAGTGAACCACAGGTATCAACGTTTTCTGCGTATCCAAATCCTGGAACAGATAAAATAACAATCGAATTAGCAGACATATCAAAAGAAGGCAGATTGGCTATTGTGAATATTGAGGGTCAGCAGTTAATCACTCGACAGATATCAGAACCGAAAACCGTGATCGACATAAGCAACCTGCCCAGCGGGGTTTACTTTGTCCGACTTACTAACGAAAAGACAGTGGAAGTGGGGAAGTTTATTAAGCAGTAACAGATGCTTAAACAGAATTTCATTTTCATTTTCATTTTCATTCTGATACTGATGGTTCTTGTTCTACCAGGGTGCAAGAAAGAATCGGATAATAAAAATAATGACACCCATTATATCTCAGAAGATTTTAAACCCTGGGTGATTTATAAACCAGGTTCATACTGGATATATCTGAATGAACAAACAGGAAAGACTGACTGTACTTATGTTACAAGCGACACTACTTTTATGACCTCAGGGTCACACTATGACGAATATCACAGAGGTATATGCGAGATTGAAGGTATGGGTCTTGAGAGCAATTTATTCCGCTATCTTGAGGTAGCTGGCACCGGGTCTTATCCCGATCTGGTTTCAGAAAATGCAGATATGACAATTTATCCTGAAGCGTCAGACATTGACAATATCTACTTTTCCTATTACCTTCTCGAAAACCCAAAATTCACCCTCGAAAGAGGTCACGAATACATTAACAATGTAGGGGTTAGACAAGTTTACCCTTCCGAAACCATCAATGGCCGGATGTTCTCAAATGTATATGACCTGCGGCACGAATGGCTCACTTTATTCGGGGATTCCCTTGTTACTGAAGCTCACCTGGCGAAGAGTGCAGGAATCATTAAGTTCAGGGTATTCAGAGAACCTTTTGATACGACATGGTCATTGTTGCGATATAAAGTTATTCAATAATAAAGTGCCATGAGGGTATTTATATTTTCGCTAATGTTATGCTTTACCGTTGTTATTCAATACGGGTGCAGAAAGGGTGGGACTTATCAGTCTCCTACTACTGCAATTGACAGCATTCCTGGTGAATTTAAGGCTTGGACCATGTTCAGGCCAGGAAGTTTTTGGGTATACCTGAATGAGAAAACCGGGATCACCGATTGCACAACCTATAAACGCGGGCCATTTTATCAAAAAGATGTTTATTTCGATATACCTGCCGTTGAATACATGTGGTACTATACCAATGGTAAGTTCTGGGTGCGGTTTACTGACCAGGCAGGAAAATACCGGGATGCATATTACAAGCTAATGTTAACAAACGGGTATGAGATGCTTGGCCTGACCTGGAAAACTCTGATTGATCCTGTTCCAAGGGATTCGGATAGATATGATTTTACCTATAAATTTATTGAACACCTGGATACTCTTTCGCTGAATGGCAAACCATTTACACAGGTTTATCATACAAAATTCGTCAGGAAAATTTCCGAATTCCCTTCGCCGGAAGTGGATATCATCTATAATCTTTATTTTTCAAAGGGCATCGGTCTCATTTGCTTTAAGAAAAGTGACAATAGCCAGGATACAACCTAGTCATTAGTCCGTTGGAAAACGGTGCAATAGTAACACAAGTCACGAGTCACTAATTGGCCCCATCTAACTTTCCTTACCACTTGCCCAATAGCGTTTATTTCGTAAGATTGATCAATGATAAGAACGTGGAGGTTGGAAAAATTGTGAAACAATGATATTTACTATACTTTTTATCGCCATTTGAATAATGCTGCCATCTGGTAGATAAACAACAACGAAACTCTTGACTTTTACACTTTTATTTATATATTTGTTCGTTATTATTAGGTGGTCAATTTCTTTTACGTTATAACGTTTCTCCTTCTGTCCCTTTACTTCCGCCATCTTCCCACACAGGCAGTGACCCCTTGACGCTGTATTATACGGCAAGCCGAATCATTTTGGGTTCCACAATTTAAAACATCATTGGTATGAAAAGCTTTCCTTTTTTTTGGTTACGCTGTTTATGTTAAACGGCGCAATGGCACAGTGGGTGACCTTCAAGCGGCTTACCAATAAAAAGTTCAAATCATAAAAATCTAAGGAATCACACAAATCAAAGTTCAGCATTATGAAAAAAGCGCTATTCCTCCTTATTTTCACTATTCAGTGTTCACTGTTCACTGTTCATTGCTTTTCCCAGGATCCCCACCTCATCGACTCCCTCGTAACCCAACTGAAAAAACTTAATGCTACCAAACTGGCACTTGGCAAAAATTCCCCAATGATGAATGACACCTTAATGGCAAAGGTTCTGATTTCCCTCTCCCAAGCCTATTGGGGTTACAATCCCGACAAGGCCATGGATTATGCCAGAAAGGTACTTGCATTATCAGAACAAATTGGTTTTAAAAAAGGGATGGCCAATGCTTATAACAGTATGGGGGTTATTTATGATCATAAAGGAGATTATTATCCGGCCCTGGAATTTCATAAAAAAGCCTTAAAGATAAGAGAAGAAATTGGCTTCAAAAAAGGCATTGCCGGTTCTTACAACAACATTGGCCATATTTATTGGAGGCAAGGCAATTATCCCGAAGCATTGAAGAATTATTTCGCTTCATTAAAAATCAGAGAAGAAATCGGGGATAAAAATGGCATCTCTTCATCTTACAACAACATTGGAAATATTTATTACATCCAGGGCAATTATCCCGTAGCATTGAAGAATTATTTCGCTTCCTTAAAAATCAGTGAAGAAATCGGGGATAAAGAAGGCATCGCAAATTCTTACAACAACATAGGAACTATTTACACCAATCAAAAAAAATACAACGAAGCTTCCGGGTATCTGAATAAAGCATTGTCTCTTTCAAAAGAGATTGGCCTTTTGGAGATTAATAAAAATAGTTATAAAAACTTGACAATATTGGACAGTGCCCAGGGAAACTTTAAACAGGCGCTGGAGCATTACAAGCTGTTCGTAACTACCCGTGATAGTATGTTCAACCAGGAGAACACAAAGAAACTGGTGCAAACGAAAATGCAGTATGAGTTTGATAAAAAAGAGGCGCTTACAAAGGTCGAACAGGAAAAAAAGGATGCGGTTGCACATCAGGAATTACAAACACAAAAAATTGTCCGCAATGGGTTCATGGGTGGTTTTGCAATCGTGCTGCTCTTTGCAGGGGTATTATTCACCCAGCGCAACAAAATCAGGAAAGGTAAAAAACGCAGCGATGAATTACTGCTCAATATTCTTCCGTCGGAAGTAGCCGAGGAACTTAAGGCAAAAGGCAGCGCTGACGCAAAGCAGTTTGACGAGGTAACCGTTATGTTCACCGACTTCAAAGGCTTTACACAGATTTCAGAAAAACTTTCGCCTGCTGAACTTGTTGCCGAAATTCATACCTGCTTCAAAGCCTTTGATAATATCATCACCAGATACAACATTGAAAAAATTAAAACCATCGGCGACAGCTACATGTGCGCGGGTGGTTTGCCTGTTACCAATAAAACCAATGCCATTGATGTCGTAAATGCGGCGCTGGAAATCCGGCAATTCATTAAGGAGCATTTGCAGCAAAGAAACGAGGAAGGGAAAGAATCGTTTGAAATACGGATTGGCATTCACACCGGCCCGGTGGTGGCAGGAATTGTAGGTGTTAAAAAATTCGCATATGACATCTGGGGGGATACCGTTAACATTGCTTCACGGATGGAAAGCAGCGGCGAAGCGGGCCAGGTGAATATCAGCGGGACAACGCAAGCCCTGGTGAAGGATAAGTTCACCTGCACGCACCGCGGGAAGATCGCAGCGAAGAACAAAGGGGAGATTGATATGTATTTTGTGGAAGCATGACAAATCTGGTTTAATTTCTTACTTTTATCGGTCAATTCTCCCTTATGCCCCTCTCCTGGAACGAAATCAAAGACCGCGCTATCCGATTTTCCAAAGAATGGGAAACTGAGTCCTCTGAACATGCTGAAGCGAAAACCTTCTGGAATGATTTTTTCAATGTATTCGGCATAAACCGACGGAAGATTGCCAGTTTTGAGAAGCCTGTAAAACGACTGGATGAATCTACCGGGTACATTGATCTTCTCTGGAAGGGAACAATCCTCGTGGAACATAAATCCAGGGGTAAAGACCTTGATAAGGCCTATAAACAAGCGCTTGACTACTTTCCGGGACTTAAGGACTATGAATTGCCGAAGTATGTCCTTGTCTCAGATTTTGACCGTTTCCGGCTCTATGACCTGGATACTGACGTTCATTATGAATTTGTTCTTCAGGATCTTTATAAGAATGTAAAACACTTCGGATTTATTGCCGGATACCATAAGCATGAATTCCGGGACCAGGACCCTGTTAATATCAAGGCTGCCGAACTCATGGGTAAACTCCATGACCGGCTGAAAGAGATAGGATATACAGGTCATCCGCTGGAAGTTTACCTTGTACGACTGCTTTTCTGTTTGTTTGCCGAAGATACCAGCATCTTTGAGAAGGACCAGTTCCGGGATTATATCGAGAATAAAACAAATGTAGATGGTAGCGACCTTGCTATGTAGCGAAGCTATCCAGATGGATAGGTTTTTTAGAAGTAAAAAGCAGTTGCTTTCTCAATAATATTGTTTTCTAATAAGATGATTCAAAATGTATAATAGTTTTCCAGTGAGGAAACTAAATAATTCCATGGGCAAAAACTATTTTTAATGTTAAACAAAATACTATGAAAACACTTTACATTTTGTTAGTTGTAATGGCAATGTTTTTAGCAGGACACAGCCAAACGGCAGAGAAACTTTATTCTGATAGTGGAAATGTAAAAATTGATAACCAAGATTATATAGGGGCTATCATTGACTTTACAAGAGTAATTGAGATAAATCCCAATTATTTAGATGCTTATTTCAATAGAGGATTTGCCAGGAGTGCAATGCAAGATTACAGGGGTGCAATAGAGGATTATAGTAAGGCTATTGAAGTAAATCCCTCTGATGCTTTAATATATTACAATAGGGGTAGTGTCAAAAACAACCTCCAAGATTATCAGGGTGCAATTGTAGACTTTAACAAAGCAATTCAGTTAAATCCGGCAGACGAGCGGTTTTATGGAAACAGGGGCCTGTCAAAGGCCATACTCAAAGATTATGAAGGCGCTCTTGTAGACTTTAACAAAGCAATTCAGTTATATCCCGAGAAAGCACAAAATTATTATAATAGGGGTTTAGCCGAAATTAAATTAGGACAAAAAGATAGCGGATGCCTGGATTTAAGTAAAGCCTTGGCGATGGGCTCTGAAGATGCTGATAAGGCAATTATGGAAAATTGCAATTGAACTGCAAATTGTCTGCAAAAATAAACTCTCCAACTCGCCAGCTCACCAGTTCGCCAGCTTTCTTGTGACTCCGGGGGGATTCAAACCCTCAACCTTCTGATCCGTAGTCATAAATTACCCCTTTTTACATTTTTTGATAATCTTTTAATAATATTTCAATATTATTTCAACATTGTAGTATTATCAGCATACTAACAATAATCAGGATAATAATTTGGTTGATAATTATTTTTAAAAATTTGTTGATTATTGATTATTTGTGTATACATTTGTGTGTACTTTTACCTTTTAAAGCCATGAAAACAGATAGAACAGCAACAACCGGCATCATCCTTGAAAAAAGGAAATCCAATGTAGACAAGCTACACCCTGTAAAATTACGCGTTACCTATCATCGGGAACGGAAGTATTACACCCTGAAAGGACTGGATAAAAAGTCGCTCTATATGACGGAAGAAGACTTTAATACTTACCTGACCGCAGTTAAATTCAAACCACTTAAAACGCACCTAGGGCAAATTGAAGATAGGGCGATGGAAGTTATTAAGGGACTAACAATGTTTTCTTTTGAAGCGTTTGAAGCAGAATACTTTTCAAAAATCAAAGATAAAGACGATTTGTTTTCAATCATGGCATCCACAGGGAAGGAATTGCGGGACGCTGGAAGGATCAGTACGGCAGTTACTTTTGAGTGTGGCTTAAACTCGCTGAAAGAATTTACCGGAAAAGAAAAATTTCCTTTTGGGCGTGTTACTGTGAAATTCCTTAAGGACTATGAGAAATGGATGCTAACCCCAAGGATCATAAAAGGAAGGAAGAAGGCAAAAGTAAATAGCCGGACAACCGTAGGAATATATTTGAGGAATGTTAGAACCGTATTCAACCAGATTAAGCCTGTGGGGGTGCCCTACCCTTTCGGGAAGTCTAAATACGGCTTATATTCGATTCCTAAAGGGAAAAACACTAAAAAGGCTTTGACCCTTGTTGATATTGCCCAAATTGCCGCACACCATTCCCCCAGCGGATCAGTTGAAGAACGAAGCCGGGATTTTTGGTTGTTCAGTTACCTATGTAACGGAATAAACATAAAGGACATGGCGCGTCTCAAGTATGCGAACATCAGCAGCGACAAGATAACACTGATTAGAGCCAAAACTGCAGAGTCTGTTGAGGAGGAAACCACAATCGAAATTATGATTACAAAACAAATTGGCCGAATTATTGACCGTTGGGGCAAAAAACCCGCCGACCGTAACGATTATATTTTTCCGATCCTACGAAATGGAATGACCCCGGAGAATGAATACAGGGCAATACAGCAAGCCGTCCAGACTATCAATAAAAACATGGAGAATATATGTAATGATTTGGAAATCGAACGGGTTACAACGTACAGTGCGCGTCACTCATTTGCGACGGTTTTAAAACGATCTGGGGCATCAGTAGAGTTTATTGGTGAATCATTGGGGCACCGGAATAAACAAACCACGCAGAACTACTTGGCAAACTTTGAAGATGAAGAAAAAAGGAAATGGGCAAATGCCTTACTTCCAGAGCCTGATTAATCTGAACTACCTTTCAACAAACCAAATAAATTAAACATTTAAAAACAAAAACGTTATGTCAAAAGTAATCAATGAAACAGAAGTGAACGACACGGCAGCAGTCGTTAATGAATTATTGAAAACCAACGATCCCGCCGACCTCAGGGATATGCTGCAGGCTGTAACGAACCATTACCTTGCGGATGACCAGATCGACGAACAGCAACGGTTAGACACGGCCAAATCGCTAAATTTACTGAACCAAACCTTGTTAGATATTGATTGTCTTGCAAGTTAATTAGCAGGTTGCGATTAACTTGGGACAATGGGCATCACCAAAATTTGCCGTTTTGGTATCAAAATGGGTAATGGAATGGATGAACGGAAATATTCCCGGCCAAGATAAATTACCTTATCATATCAAAAGATATTTAATAAACCGACCACAGATACCATATACACATTTTTCTGTTTTCAACGAGATAGTGTTGAATTTAATTGCCCCTTTGGAGGATCAGGGCTACCAACTTCCCGATAGTATGGTGCCTGATATTTCACAAGGTAGAATGTTTGCGGGTTGGATCAGGAGAGAAAAGCAATTAGAACCCAATGATTTTCCTACATACATTCACACTTATCCAGACGGAAGAAGGGTAGATGGAGTTAAGCTTTATCCAAATTCTCTTTTAGCGGATTTTAGAAAACATTTTATAGAAGTGGGGATGAGAGAACATGCGATTGGTTATTTTAGGGATAAAGACCCAAAGGCAATTCCTTATTTGGAAAAAATTATCCTGGCACTACCTGAACCCCCGAAAGAATTAACTGGGTTTAATAGGCTGTTAAAGGCAACGGCCAGTGTACCACCGGAAGAAAAAAACATTAACCCCGAACCAGAACTTCTATGAATAAGGTAAGGATCATCATAGATAGGTTGAAAAACCTGACATTTTATGAAAAATTATCTCAAAAAACAGAGATAAATCAA
>JADGPR010000106.1 GCA_017882335.1 Bacteroidales bacterium
TTTAGTTCATCATACACAAGGAGCTCTTTTACCTTTTCTATTTTGTGAGTCAGGTAGAATTGTTCAATGGTAGTGCCTTTAACTTCAGAAAAAAGATTAGCAAGGTATGTGTAATTGTGATTGAGTTTTTCACTCATGTAATCAGAAAGGTTTATTTTGATTTGTTCTTCATTATAATGGACCAATTCAATAATAACCGCTTTTATTTTCTCAACCAGTATGCTTTTTTTATCATCCATCAATTCCAGCCCCGACTTTTTGAGGCCAACGCTCAGGCGGTTCATTTGCTCTTTTGAAATGTCCTCCCTGATCACAGCTTCGCCCAATTCAACAACGGTGTAATGCAACCCAAGTTTTCCCAGCTCGGATTTCACCACCATTTTGCACCGGATGCAAACCATATTTTTGATGTAGATCTTCAATTATTTATATATCCAAGTTAACCTAGTTTAATATCTACAGCGTCATAATTGACCATCTAAAGATAACACCATATCATTTACCATTTACCCTGCTTAAGAGAACTATGGGCAAAGATATATATTCAAAACGTAAAAAGCAAGTCAAATTCCTATGAAACTTTACACGCTTGGTCTCTCCTTCCCGTTTGGTTAACCCGATAATCATTCACAGTTCGGAACAGATTTCCTTTCTTTTGTTGCCACCAAAAGAAAGTTGGTAAAGAAAAATCACGGCAAACGCGTTACGCGTCACGAACCATGCGTCACGTCTTTTGTCGAAGGAACGAATTAATGATTACCTTTGCAAAACTTATTCCTCCCATTATCCATCGTAAACGACCCCGGATAATCCCATGACTTTCATTAGTTTTTGTGAACTGTCGTTTTAGAGTTCAATGGCAGTTTAAAGAATAGTTCCCTGTTTGTGTCATCAGGCTGCTGATACATTCCACGGTAGTTTCTTGCAGTCTTACTTAAATTCTATCTAATGACATTTGAAAATTTAAATCTTATTGAACCGATCCTCCGGGCTGTCAAAGCCGAAGGATATACCGAACCTACTCCGATCCAGGAGATGGCCATTCCTGTTTTGCTGAAAGGGAAAGATCTGATCGGTTGCGCCCAGACTGGTACCGGAAAAACAGCAGCATTTGCCATCCCGATATTGCAACTCCTGTTTGAGAAACAGGTTCCTGCAGCTGGGAAACGGCAGATCAAAGCACTGATCATTACTCCTACACGCGAACTGGCAATCCAGATCAGTGAGAGTTTTACCGCCTATGGAAAACATACAGGGCTCAGGCATACCGTTATTTACGGCGGTGTATCGCAACATGCCCAGACGAATACACTGAAAAACGGGATCGATATCCTTGTTGCCACGCCCGGAAGGCTCCTGGACCTGATCGATCAGCGGTTTGTAAACCTGCAGGACATCCGATTTTTTGTGTTGGATGAAGCAGACAGGATGCTCGATATGGGCTTCATCCATGATGTGAAAAAGATCATAACGAAATTGCCTGCAAAACGTCAATCACTTTTCTTCTCCGCTACCATGCCGCCCGAAATACAGAAACTGGCAGCCACGATCCTGGTCAAACCTGTGAAAGTCGATATCGTTCCGGTTGTGGCCACAACAAACCTGATCAAACAATCACTCTATTTTGTTGACAAGCCGGATAAAAAATCGCTTTTGATCCATCTTTTAAAGGATAAATCGATTGATTCGGCATTGATTTTCACCCGTACAAAGCATGGGGCCGACCGCGTAAGCAGGGACCTGGTGAAGGCCGGGATAAAAGCTGCAGCCATTCATGGCAATAAATCGCAGGGCGCGCGGCAGGATGCACTGAATAATTTCAAAAACAAACGGACCAGGGTATTGGTGGCAACGGACATAGCATCGAGAGGGATCGACGTAGAACAGTTGTCGCATGTCATCAACTATGAAATACCCAATATCCCGGAAACATACATTCATCGCATCGGGAGAACAGGCCGTGCAGGAGTGGGCGGGGTCGCACTTTCTTTCTGTGATACTGAAGAGAGAGAATATCTTAAGGATATTTATAAACTCATCTCCAAACAAATTCCTGTTGTCGAAGATCATCCTTTTCCCATGAAGAACGGTTTTCTCGCTTTGCCAGTAGTCCGGCGGAGCAGAAAGTAGTAGCGTTGACTATAGGTCGTTACGCGTAACGCGTAACCTCTTTATATTCTTATTTCCATGTTTTCAGATTGGTTTATTTTTTATTTTTGATCAGGAATTACTAGTCTGATTAATAACCATGAAATCATGAAAAAGTTAATAAATTATCTGCTTGTCATAACCCTATTACTGCTTGCAGCATGCAGTAAAAAGGAAAGTAACCCAGTTTCTCCTCCTCAAATCAGTGATGTTCAATATGTCACTGCTGGCGATGTTAAAATGGCTTACCGTACTATTGGAGAGGGATATCCTCTTCTGCTTTGTATGGGATTTACGGGGGTCATGGACCTGTGGCCTACGGTGGCGGGACACATGCCAGACTCAGCAGTTTCGGGAAAAAGACACTGCTGATTACCGGCGACCAGGATATTTGTACCCCATGGCAAAATACATTGATTATGAGACCCTTAATTGATAGTTGTAAAATTCTGATTTTACCAGGGGGCGGACATGGAGTTATGTATCAATATCCTTTTGATTTCGCCGATCATGTATTAACTTTTCTAAAAGAGTAATAATTTACAAAATCCGACCATCTTGGCTAGCGCTCGGTTTAGTGCGAAATCTTCGTCATTCGCTAAACTGCGGAAACGCGTAACGACTTCTGCGTCACGAAAATTCTGTTCTGAAAACTTCCGGAAGATACTTCAGAAATAATTCTCTAACTTTGTACATTGAAACCATGCCTTTTAAAATCCACAAATTCGCATTATGAAAAAATTACACTTAATTGTATCCCTTTCTTTTATCGGGATCTCTGCGATTGCTCAACAGCAACTATTCTCACCAACCTCAGTGCAAAAACCGGTTTATTTTGATATTTCACCACCTTTACGTGACATGGCCGATCTGAAGCAATTCAAAGTTGACGTTACCTGGAAAGACGGCATCGTAAAAAACCATTTCAACAGCCGTCAGCAGGATAACCAGAATCAGCCGTTCCCTACCACCGATCCATCCATCCAGGATCAGTTCGGAAGTATTCCAACCGACACCACGATTGTAAACTTTGAAGGCAATGGCGCGGGTAGTTATATTCCTCCCGACACCTATGGCGATGTCGGACCAAATCATTATTTCCAGGTTGTCAATGCCATTTATACTGTTTACAATAAGGCAGGAGGCAAGCTCCTCGGACCCAATGCCAGCAGTTCGGTATGGAATGGGATGCCCAACAATTCCAATAGCGGTGATGCTGTTGTTGTTTATGATGAGAATGCAAACCGATGGTTGTTTTCCCAATTCTCCCTGCCATTTTACCCGAACGGGCCATTTTACCAGATGATCGCCGTTTCTCAAACCCCTGATCCTACGGGGAGCTGGTACCGTTACCAGTATTTGTTCACCTCTATGCCTGACTATCCGAAATTCGGGACATGGCCTGATGGATATTATATGTCATGTAACCGTTTTTCGGCAGGTTCTGGTGGTTTTGCCGGGACGGGAGCTGCTGCATTTGACAGGACCAAGATGCTGGCCGGAGACCCGGATGCCCAGATGGTATATTTCACACTTCCCAATTCAAATGAAGCATACTCATTTCTGCCGTCTGATTGCGACGGAACTTTTCCGCCTGCCGGAACACCCAATTATTTCACTTATGAGGATAACCAGTCTCCTCAGCACCTCGGAATACTTGAATTCCATGCAGACTGGACAACTCCGGCAAATTCAACCTTTGGAAACTTACTTTCCCTGAATGTGAACAGTTTCAATTCAAATCTTGGCGGCGGCATTCCCCAGAAAGGGACCAGTGTGAGACTGGCAACGCTGAGTGACCGCCTGATGTATCGCCTTCAGTTCCGGAAATTCAACGACCATTGGTCCATAGTTTGTAATCATAGCGTGAATGCAGGTGCCGGTGTTGCCGGTATACGATGGTATGAGCTGCGTAAAACAACAGCTGCATGGACCATTTTCCAGCAGGCTACCTATGCTCCGGCCGATAATAATTACCGGTGGATGGGGAGTATGGCAATGGATACTGCCGGAAACATTGCTATAGGATATTCTGTTTCCAGCAGCAGCATGTACCCTTCTATACGTTATACCGGGCGGATGCGATCAGACCCGCTGAACCAGATGACCATCAACGAACGCGGGATTATGAACGGCGGTGGCTGCCAGACAAGCAATACCCAAAGATGGGGCGATTACAGCTCCATGACGGTCGACCCGTCATCACCTACCACTTTCTGGTTCACTACTGAATATTATTCAATGACTTCACCAAGCAATTGGCAGACAAGGGTTGCCTCTTTTACATTTTCAAATGTTTTTTCAACTTATGCCGCTGCAAGTCCTGACAAACTTTGCAGTGGCGATACATCCCAACTGAACTCGGTTGCTTATGGCGGATCCGGCAACTACACCTATTCATGGACCTCTCTTCCGGCCGGGTTTACATCAAATTTAAAAAACCCGAAGGTTTCACCTGCGGATTCGACAATATACATTGTGGTTGTCAGCGACGGGAATCAAACTCATCATGATACCACCCAGGTTTCAGTTGTGCCTCCACCTGCGGCATTTGCAGGTAACGATACCACCGTATGTTCTTACATCTCATCCATCCAACTCAATGGCGCTGCTTCCAATTACAAGTCGTTCGTATGGGGCACATCAGGCAACGGATCTTTCAGCAATCATTCAGCACTTAACACGATTTATACCTTTGGATCGCATGATTACCTGGTAGATTCAGTTGATCTCTACCTCGTTGTATTTGCAAACAGTCCCTGTCTGGGTAGGGTTACAAGCACGAAACACGTTATGCTCGATCCCTGCACCGGGATTCAGGCAAATACTTCAGACGATCAGAATGTCATCCTTCAACCCAATCCGGCCAGAGAATCCGTCACAATCATTTTTAACGGCCTGTTAAATACATTCGCTTTAATTACGCTGACAGACATGAAGGGACAGACATTATTCTCAGAAGATATAACACCATCGGCCAACTCAGTCACGAAACAACTGAACCTGCAGGGATTCCCATCCGGCATTTACTTTATTAAAGTAAGAACCGATAAAAAGGTTATTACAAAGGAGCTGGTTGTTTCACCGTAACATGTGACGCGTGATAGTTAACGTGCTACGCGCGTCAATTAATCCTCGTTTTGACGGTTGCATTGCAGCCAGCGAACTATATGGTGATTTACATCAACGGACTACAATCTTTTGTACAAACGACAATCCTGCAGTCTGAATCCGTACCAGGTAGATTCCTGAAGATAAATAAGTGATATCAATCTGGTTTCTATTTCTAATCCCAATAAATTTATTAATCTGCCGGCCATAGAGATCGAGTATAAAAACTGAATAATCCTTTACCCTGATATCAGGATCAATAACCAGAAAGTCGCTTGCAGGGTTAGGCCATATATCAAACCCCAGTAGTGCAGTTTGATCGATTCCGGTTAGGTT
>JADGPR010000107.1 GCA_017882335.1 Bacteroidales bacterium
TGTCTTTACGATGGTGAAGAAGCTGCCTGCTACCCCGGTAAAAAATCAAAGCCGTTCCAGTACATGCTGGAGCTATTCGACTGTCGGATTAATGGAAGCTGAGCTCCTGCGCACGAAACATGATACCTTCAACCTTTCCGATATGTTTTGTGTAAGAAAAGCCTATTCCGATAAAGCCGATATGTATGTCAGGTTTAATGGTAAACACAATTTCGGTAGTGGTGGTGCTGCACACGATGTCACAAATGTGATGAAAAAATACGGAATGGTGCCGGCCGAAGCTTATTCAGGAAGTGTGATCGGGGAAAGTAAACCGGTTCATGCCGAAATGGATGCTGTGCTGGAAGCCATGGTCAATGCCGTGGTCAAGAATCCGAACAGGAAATTGACCCCCGTTTGGCACCAGGCATTCGATGGGGCTGTCGATGCTTACCTCGGTAAAGTCCCTGAAAAATTCACTTACAAAGGGAGTGAGTACACACCCCGTTCCTTTGCCGACATGCTGGGACTCAATCCTGATGATTATGTTGAATTAACATCCTATACCCATCATCCGTTCTATTCCAGATTTATCCTGGAAGTCCCGGATAACTGGATCATGGATGAATTGTATAACATCCCGATGGATGAACTATTGCAGGTGATCCATAATTCCATCGACAATGGCTATACCATTGCCTGGGGTGCTGATATTAGTGAAAAAGGATTTTCATGGAAGAACGGTGTTGCTGTAATTCCGGATAAAAATGCACCCGAATTGTCAGGACTGGAAAGTGCAAAATGGCAGAAGATGTCGGATACCGAGAAAGACAAATTGCTTTATAAGTTCGACAAGCCTGTTCCGGAAAAAAAGATCACCCAGGAGATGCGCCAGCTTGAATTTGACAATTACCAAACCACCGACGATCATGGAATGCTGATCACAGGAATTGCCAAAGATCAGAATAACAACACCTTTTTCCTGGTAAAGAACTCATGGGGAACCGAAGGTAGCCCGTACAAAGGATATTTCTATGCTTCCGAACCTTATGTCCAGCTGAAAACCATGGATATCATGGTGTATAAAAATGCTATCCCGAAGGATATAAGGAAGAAACTTGGTCTCTAATGAAGAATTAAAAATGAAGAATTAAGAATTACGAATTGAGTTTATAAAGTTTATAAAGTTTTAAAGTTATAAAGTATCGTTGACATTTTTACTCACTAATTCACCAGTTCACCACTTCACTAGTTTTTTATTTCGCTATTTTGCTATTTGCCATTGCGAGGCACGAAGTGCTGAAGCAATCTCCTTCATAACACAACAATCTTGTCTTTGCGAGGAGCGAAGCGACGAAGCAACCCTATTTCACTATTCACCACTCACTCTTTTTCTTCCAATTCCCGGCTTTCGACAGGAACATCATCGCCTCCTTTAATAATTTCAGATAGTTTTCCCTGGGGATAAGTTCAGCTCCAAGGCTTATCATATGATCCGTTTCCACCTGGGAATCGATGAAAAGATAATCAAATTGCTTTGTCTTTTCCACAAGATAATACAAGGCAACCTTCGATGCATCGGTCATGGAATGAAACATCGATTCACCGAAAAAAGACTTGCCAAGTGAAATACCATAAAGTCCTCCAACCAGTTTCCCGTCAAAATAACATTCCACTGAATGGGCAAATCCTTTACGGTGAAGTTCGATATAGGCTGCTTTCATCTCATCTGTGATCCAGGTTCCATCTTCGTGCCTCCGTTCGGTTTCTGCGCAGGCCCTGATAACCTGTTCAAAATTTGAATCCATCCTAACCGAAAAAATATTCTGTTTTATTTTTTGTTTTAAACTGTGGGATATTATGAATTTCTGAGGAAATAACACCAGCCGGGGATCCGGCGACCACCAGAGGATCGGTTCATGCTCTGAAAACCAGGGAAAGATGCCGTTTTTGTAAGCAGTCAAAATTCGTTCAGGGCTCAGATCACCTCCAACAGCCAGCAGCCCATCGGGTTCTGCCAATGAGGGATCCGGGAAAATGATTTCATCGGAAAGCTGGAAAACAGGCATAGGGATCAGGCTTCATTCATGCTTTTAATCAGAAGTTTGCCTGCCGACCGGCATTCCTCTTCCGTTATCGTCAGCGGCGGTGCAATGCGGAAAGTACAGGGATGGAATAGGAACCAGTCGATGATGATGCCGTTCTTCAGCATGGTTTCCGTCAGTTTATTCCGTTTACCGGCATCGTTGATTTCGATCCCAAGGATCAATCCTTTTATGCGGATCTCTTTGACCAATGAATGGGACTTGATAAACCCTGAAATGATAGCTCCTTTTCTCTCCGCTTGTATCACCATATCTTCACCAAGAAGTACTTCCAGGCTTGCCAGGGCAGCGGCACAGCATACAGGATGCCCGCCAAATGTTGTGATGTGTCCGAGTTCAGGTTGAAATGCCAGCGTATCCATGATTTCCTTTGAGGCGATAAAGGCGCCAATTGGCATACCGCCTCCCATGGCTTTGGCAAGAACCAGGATATCCGGAACAAAATTGAAATGTTCAAACGAGAAAAGCTTGCCGGTGCGGCCAAAACCCATCTGAACGTCGTCAATGATCAGTAGCGCGCCGGTTTCCTTACATCTTGCAGATAAAGTTTCTAAAAATTCATTTTCCGGAAGGATGAGCCCGGCTTCGGCCTGGATCGTTTCAGCTACAACACAGGCAGTTTTTTCAGAAATCTTTTCCAGATCCTTGAAATTATTGAATTCCAGGAAACGGATATCGGGGATCAATGGGCGGAAAGCATTCTTCAGGGTTTCATTTCCTACGATACTTAATGCACCCTGTGTGCTGCCATGATAGGCGTTCTGAAAGGCTATCACTTCGGTTCGTCCGGTATACCGTTTGGCCAGTTTCATGGCGCCTTCAATGGCTTCACTGCCTGAGTTGACAAGGTAAATAGAATCCAGGTTATCCGGTAAAACACTGACCAGCCTTTGGGCAAGTTTCACCTGTGGTGTCTGGATGAATTCGCCATACACATTAAGGTGCAGGTATTTTTTGAGCTGGTCTTCGATGGCACTGATAACTGCAGGATGCCGGTGGCCAAGGTTGTTCACACTGATCCCTGAAACCAGGTCAAGGTATCTTTTTCCGGAAGCATCATAGATATAGATGCCTTCGGCATGATCGATCTCCAGACCAAGAGGCTGGTGGGAGGGAAGGCCAAGGTATTGGAAGAATAACTCTCTTTCTGTCATTTCGCTGCCATCGTTTCTGCGAAATTACGAATTACGGAGACACCCCGGCTTGCGGAGAAATAACTATATTCGCAGCATCAAATCCTTGAAAATGAAAGATAAGGTTATCATCATTACCGGCGCCACTTCCGGTATCGGCAGAGCCCTTGCATTTGAATGTGCATCGCGGGGCGCCCGGCTTGTTATTTCAGCCAGGAACAATGAAAAACTGATGGAGATATCGGAAGATTTGCACCGGACCGGGATACGTATTCTTCCAGTGAAAGCAGATGTTTCTGTTGAAGAGGATTGCAGGGAACTGATAAGGAGAACAATTGAGGAATACGGATGTATTGACATCCTTATCAACAATGCCGGTATCTCCATGAGGGCCTTGTTTGAAGAAGTCGACCTGAATGTTTTGCGAAAACTGATGGATACCAATTTCTGGGGCACCGTTTATTGTTCAAAATTTGCCCTTCCTTACCTTTTGGAGTCGAAAGGATCGCTGGTTGGGGTTTCTTCCATCGCAGGATACAAAGGATTGCCGGGAAGAACCGGTTACTCTTCCTCAAAATTTGCCATCCAGGGCCTGCTCGAAGTGATCCGTATCGAAAACAGGAAAAAAGGGCTTCACGTGCTGATAACCGCTCCTGGGTTTACCACTTCGAACATCCGAAATGTGGCGCTATCAAAAGATGGAAGCCAGCAGGGAGAAACGCCTCTGGATGAAAGCAAACTGATGCCTGCCGAAACAGTGGCAAAGAAAATTGCCGATGCCATCGAAAAAAGAAAAAGGACACTGATCCTCACTACCCAGGGAAAAATGACGGTTCTGCTAAACAAGTTCCTGCCGTCCTTTATGGATATGATGGTTTACAACCACATGGCAAAAGAGCCGGACTCTCCCTTCAAGTAGCTGGTGAGCTGGCGAGTTTGTGAGCTGGCGAGTATAAAAGTTGGTGAATTGGTGAGGTGGTGCGTAGTGAGTGGTGAGAGGTGAATTAGGATTGCTTCGTCGCTCCGCGGCTCGCAATGACAAGGTTGTCGTGTTATGAAGGAGATTGCTTCAGCACTTCGTACCTCGCAATTACAAATAGAAAAATAGTGAGGGCTTTAATTCTGCATTCCTGAATTTTGAATTCATAATTTCTATCCTCTCGGGTGAAACTGTATAATGGTACTTCTAAGGTATTCCCGGTCGAGATGGGTATAGATTTCCGTGGTTGTGATCGATTCGTGGCCGAGCATTTCCTGGACAGCCCGGAGATCAGCTCCGCCTTCCACGAGATGGGTGGCAAAAGAGTGACGGAAGGTATGCGGACTGATGGTTTTCTTTAAACCCGTCTTCATTGCAAGTTTTTTAATAATGGTAAAGATCATAACGCGTGACAACCTGGATCCTCTGCGGTTCAGAAAAAGAATATCCTCATATCCTTTCCTAATCTCCAGATGCGATCTCACGTTGTCCATATAGATCCTGATATGCTTTTGGGCAATACTTCCCATCGGAACCAGGCGTTCTTTATCTCCTTTTCCTGTAACCCGTAAAAATCCATCATTGAAAAAAAGATTGGAGATCCGGATATTCACCAGCTCGGAAACACGCAGCCCACAGCCGTAAAGTGTTTCCAGGATGGCTTTGTTCCTTTCCCCTTCGGGTTTGCTCAAATCAATACTATTGATCAGGGTGTCAATCTCTTCAACGCTCAGGGTATTCGGGAGTTTACGCCCGATCCTTGGCGATTCAAGCATTTCTGTCGGGTCAATGGCCGTTACATCTTCAAGTAAAAGGTATTTGTAGAACCCTTTGAGCCCCGAAATTACCCTTGCCTGTGTCCGGGCCGTCATCCCAAGCCCGTTGATCCATTTTAAGAAACCCTGGAAATGATGCAACTCGATCTTTTCCGGCGAAAGGTTCAGGTTCGCAAAATCAAGGTACTGGACGAACTTGTGCACATCATGTACATAAGCATCAACCGAATTTACAGACAACGATTTTTCAAGTTGAAGGTATGCCTTGTAACCTTTGATAAAAGATGACCAGTCTGACAAAGTGAGAAAATTTTTCGGGCAAGGCTAAATTATGAAAATATTTTGGTTTTTAATCTGAAAAAGCATAATTTTGCAGTCCCAAAATAAAAAGCGGATTTAAAATGGCGAAGAAGAGTAAAGATCAGAGGATCCAGGTCATAATGGAATGCACCGAACAAAAGACCAGCGGAGTACCGGGGATGTCGAGATACATCACGAAGAAGAACAAGAAGAACACGCCGGAGCGTTTGGAATTGAAAAAATACAACCCCTACCTGAAGAAGGTTACTGTTCATAAAGAAATTAAATAAAG
>JADGPR010000108.1 GCA_017882335.1 Bacteroidales bacterium
CCATCAACAGATCGTTTATAGTAAATCTCAAAATTACCGTCACGACCATCGGACCAGACAATATGCACAGTATCACCGGAGGTTGCAATAGCATGTACAGTGTTTGACATCGTTGTGGTCGAAGAGAAAGGATCATTAGTCAGTCTTACATCAGGCTCCCATTGAGCCTTTACTAAATTTGCAACAAATAAAACTATAGCGAATAAAAATAATTTTTTCATAGTTTCTGTTTTTTTGTCTGTTAATTATTTCCGCATCGCAAACGAATGAGAAGATGATCGATATGAAACCTGTTAAATATATAACAATTACAAAGAAAAGACAGCGATTTTCTGATAATTGTTCAAAGTGAACTTCAACCCCTTGCCCCTGCTCCTTGAGGAGAAGGGGCAAGGGGGATAAGGTGCAACAAGGTTAATTGACCTTGCTAAGTTTAATAGTCTTCCGGTACTCACCCTGAGTTACCACAGCAATGTATACTCCAACATTCAGATTCTCACCAATTATCATCAAATCATCCGGTGATAATGATTTATATTCACGGACCAACCTTCCCAACATGTCAAATATTTGAATGGTTACCAACTCTTCACATGTTGTTTTCAACCTGAAATTGAAGTCTGAAGCAGAAGGATTTGGATATACCAGCAACTTTTCGCTGCTTGCAGGATCCTTTATATCTGTTGATTCTGCATCCTTCAGCAGACTACGGTGCAGACCGAAATCAGCTTTCTGCATCCAGCTGCCCGGACCGCCCGGGATGGTGCCGGGATCGTATTGCCAGAAGTCATTTTCTATAGAATCATAGTCATTACCGAAGAGTCCTAATCCTATATATCCTTTGGCACCTATGCTGAATCCTACTGCGCAATCTCTCGCTGCTCCGGGAAAATCCGCTTTTCGTGTCCAGGGACTTCCCGTATTGGCCGGATTGTATTCCCAGAAGTCATTTTTAAAGCCTTCGTGGGCGTTACCTGAATTTCCTGTCCCTACATACCCCTTTGTACCGTTGATGCTGAAGCCCACCCCATAAGCCCTGGCGATTGCCGGAAAATCAGCTTTCTGTGTCCATTTGCCGCCGGTTTTGGGGTTCGTGTTCGGGTCGTATTCCCATGTATCCTTGTACCAGGTATAATGTGCGCTGTCAACGACATTGATACCGGTGGTGACATATCCTTTCTGACCTATTCCAAATCCCACAGCAGCTTTTCTTGCAATACCCGGTAAATCTGCAACCTGTTTCCAGGTTCCTCTTCCGTTTCCCTTCCCGGGAGTAAATTCCCAAAAATCTTTAAGGTTAATAGTCTGCCCATTCACCAGGGAAAATCCTGTACCTACATAGGCCTTGCTCCCAATGACAAAAGCTACAGCATTACCTCTCATTGATCCTCCTATATCATTCTGCAGGACCCAGACATTTTGGGCAGGATTATATTGCATAAAATAGTTACTGTTTCCCCATCCTGTTCCAATGTATCCATAACTTCCGATGCTGAATCCGACCGCGTCGGCCCTGGGATTTCCCATCACATCCGCTTTTTGTGTCCAGGAATCTGTTGCCGGGTCATATTCCCAGAAGTCCTTCCGGGAGGAACTAACCCCGTTTAAATGTACAAAACCCGTACCCATGTATCCTTTGTTGCCAATGCTGAAACCTGTGGCGCTAATGCGTGAAAATTCTGTGTTCTGTGAGATCAGACTCTCCCCTGAGGAGAGTAAGAAAATGCAGGTAATTATCGAAATTACCCTGAATAATTTTTTGATTGTTTTCATGTCGTTTTTTTTAATTGGTTGTTGGTTTTTCTTAACTGATGAATTTATATTACGTCAAGTTTTTTAAGTTCTTCGGTCGTTATGGAAGGCAGTTTCTCACCGCTCTTCATTTTTTCTACTGCCAGTTTCGCTACTTTTTCGGCGCCTTCTTTGGTCTTGAAGCCTTCATTACCGGGTAAAGATGGAATAGAAGGCTGGTGTATTTTCATCCGGTTATCCACCAAAATATCATACCCCCATGTGTTGTTGATCCCGGGTATCAGGTTATAAGTGATTTTGGCATTTTTAAAGGCATCTCCCGATGGAAAATCTGACTTTTGTTCTGATTTTGCTGGTGGTTGGACCTGGGGTTGCGTCTGCGCTGTCATTTGCCCGCAAAGCAGAAAAGTCAACGCAATAAACAGAAGTGACAATCTTATTGGATGCATACTAATTGTTTTTAAGAAATCACGCTGTAATATTACATACATCAACATATCAAAACCTGTGGATTGAGTGAACTGTAGGTTTGGTTGATTGAACTGTATTAAATAGAAGGGGAATGGAGTTAGCAGTCGGCAGTCGGCTGTCGGCAGTCGGCAGTCGGGAATTATTGTTGAAGGGTTATTGCTCTCAGAGAAATTTATCGGGATTTTTTATCATAAAGTAAAGTAATTTCCCTATTTCTTCTGCTTTCAGGAATAATCTGTCTTTTGTTTGTCTATCTATGAACCCGCAACTTATTGCAAAATCAATCCAGACGATTGTCTCGCTGTTTTCCATATCGGCATCAGTCAGTTTAGAGATAAAATGTGCCGGGTATTTTCTTTTTCTGTAACCTTCAGCAATATTTGAACATACTGAACGTGATGATCTTCTTATTTGAGAAGTTAATCCAAATTTTTCATCAGAAGGGAATTTTAAGGAAAGATGAAATATCTCCATTGCCAATTCAAATGCCTTGATATAAACTTTTAAATCTTTATAACGGCCCATAAATGCTTTTCATATTAATCGGCCAAAAGTGAAAAGGTAATATCTCTTGAAAGAAAATCTTTCAAGAATTTCAATTTTTCTATAAATATTTAGAAACAAACTGCTGACTGCCGACTGAGAACTGCTGACTGCCGACTGAGAACTGCTGACTGCCGACTGAGAACTGCCGACTGCCGACTGCTGACTTTTATCAGTCATGAAACCGCCATGCAATACCGAAATGAAATGCTGCATCCTGCATGGGGTAGGATGGGACGGTATAATAAGTTCGCCCCATGAAACTTGCGTTGAAATGGGTATATTCGACAAAAAAGCGTGCCCGTTGTATTTTGACATTCACGAAAATATCCATATAAAGGTAGTTTCCCACTTCTTTATTATGTTGCAGGTAATATGACCGGAGGGCAGGCATATAATTGTCGGCATAGTAAGCAGTATTATAATTGAAGTTCAGTCCCGGCTGAAGAATGGCTGCTCCATGGAACAAAGGTTGAGTATAGTAAACCGTCAGGTTTCCCAGGAAGGCAGGCAGACGCAACACGCTGGCCCCCTGGATGGTCTGGTAGGCAAACTGACCGGCAAACTTGAAACGCCCGATGTCCAGATTCCCGTTAAGGTATGCGTAGATGTAACCAAATTCCTTGTTATATTGCGAGGGATGGCTGGTTGAATCGAGGTAGGCATAATGGTCGATCCGGCTGATGCTGACTCCCGTGGTGAGGATGTTATGGAACGCATACTCGAAACACCCGGAGATCAGGCTCTGTTTTTGCCAGGCCGTATCCCAGCGGAAGTTATTTCCAATGTAATGTTCGTAGAACCACCCGGGTTTTTGAAATGCATAATTCCCTTTAAGGGTGATGGTACCTGCATTCTTTCCTTCCGGGTTCCCGAGGGTCTGGCTGAGGTTTACTTTCACGCTCCGGTCACCTTCATTGTAATCGCCGAAAACATAATCGCCATGAGCTGTAAGGAAGAGGCTCGAAAAAGGATGAAATGAAATTGAGGCAGAAGGAATATATTGAATGAAAAAGTTTCTTAAAGTGTGGTCCTTCACCTCTACATATTGCTGTTTGATACGGGCTTCTACCTGGAGAAGCCTGAATCTGTTATCCAGCCCGAAACTTGGGTTGCTCCATGACAGTTCATTGACTATCCGGTTAACGGTTATTGAATCATAGGTCAGGGTGCTGTCGAGGAGAATTTCCTGGTAGAATTTCGAATTGGGTTTGTAATCTATATAGTTCTGAACCTGCCGGTTATACTGGAAGGAATAAACCAGTTTCCCAAATTCGACATGCCTTTGTGCAAAAAAGGCACTGTCTTTTTGATTCCTCGGGTGACGGGACAAATCAAAGTAATGCTTCATGCAGAAACCGTTTTCACGTACCCTGTTTGCTGCCTGCTCGAGGTTGATTGCATAAATCTGCCGGTTTTTTTCGAGGTGCTGTTCAAAAATACTGTCGTATTTTATGCCTCCGTTTTCGTTTATTTTCAGCCGGTTCAGCAGGAAATTCGCGGTGACCCCGTAGCGTTTGTTTTTGGTAAAGAACTGGAGTGTTGCGACAAAGTTGATGTGGTTTGTTCGTTGTCTCAGGTAGGCGCCCGGAGCATTCATTACTTTAAGGTCGAATCCGAGGTTCAGGCTCCGGTAGATATTACGGCTGAATACTGCGCGGAAGTACGTTTCTTTTTTAGCCCCTTGTTCATACCGGAGTTCTGTAAATGTTTTGAGAACCCTGTAGTACTTTACGCTGTCATTCTGATACAGGTAGCCATCGAACGTATGGATTCCATAATCAAAGCCGCTGTTGGTGAGAAAAGGGTAGGGGATGAGGTTGCGTGAAGCCTGGCCGATATTGCCCTGGGTTTCATGGAAAGCAGATTGTAGCAGCAGCGGGTCATAATTCTGGTATCCGGTAATGGCGGTATCTAAAGAATGGAGGCGGAGGTTTCCGAATTTTTCGAAGTCATTAAAGAAGTACGAAACGAGGGTTGAATCTTTTTTAGTTTTGAGTGTATCAGAAGTTGTAGCAGATGAATGGATGGCAATGAAGAGCAGGAGGATGGAAAGAGCGGGATGATATATATTTTTTAGCATTACCGGAAAGAAAAGGAGGAGTAAAGGTATAAATAAATCCCGATGTTGTTTCTGGAACGCGGATAAAAAAAAATCCCCTCCCGAATATTCGGGAAGGGATTTTAAAAAGGATCGGCGACGACATACTCTTCCACATTGTAGTGTAGTACCATCTGCGCAGGTGGGCTTAACTTCTCTGTTCGGAATGGGAAGAGGTGATCACCACCGCTATAGTCACCGTAAGACCATAGATAAGGACATGAAATATCATGTCCCCACAATAAGTTTGACATATAAAAGAAAGAAAATACAACGGTTTGTACAGTAGATTAGCACTGTATTAGAAGAAAGCTTACGGGTAATTAGTAATACTCGGCTTTGGCATTACTGCCTTTACACCTATATCCTATCAACGTGATGATCTATCACGACCCTTAAAGGAAGTCTCATCTTGGGCTGAGTTTCGTACTTAGATGCTTTCAGCACTTATCTCGTCCAGACGTAGCTACTCTGCGATGCAGCTGGCGCCACAACAGATGCACTAGCGGTCTGTCCAACTCGGTCCTCTCGTACTAGAGTCAGGTGCCCTCAAACTTCCAACGCCCACAACAGATAGGGACCGAACTGTCTCGCGACGTTCTGAACCCAGCTCACGTGCCACTTTAATCGGCGAACAGCCGAACCCTTGGGAC
>JADGPR010000109.1 GCA_017882335.1 Bacteroidales bacterium
GCCCATACCTGGTTCGGCCGCGTGATCTCCATCCCACGCAGCAGATACGGATGGATCTTGCGGCCGGGCTCCGGCTTCGGTCGTCGTCCAGCCGAATTTTGACTGAAGGTACAACACGAAAATTGCCAACATGGTATAGTAACCAAAGCGCTCACCCATATTGGTGAAAAACGCCACGAAAAGTCCTTTTGGGTGTCCTTTAAACATAAACAAACTTGTTAAGGGTTAATAATTAAGGGATTTGATCTTTGCAAAAATAAACAAATTTGTATCTTTCACAAGTCCAAAAATCGCAGTATGATTTAAATCAGGCACCAGAATATGAATAAAATGTTTTTAACCGCAAAGACGCAAAGGCGCTAAGGTTCGCTAATTAATCAGATTTCCATCATAAATCGGATATGTGTTTTCAGGGATCATAAAAAATTTGCGTTTTTTAGCGTCTTTGCGACTTAGCGGTGAAAGAAGGTATACAAACTAAAGAATGTGTGGCAAAAGAAATTAATAATGATAAACTTGCTTATCCTTTAAAATTTTCATTCTATTTGTAATAGAAAACCTTTTTCATCGTCTTACTCCTGATTATGGATCTCCACGAATTTAAAATACAGGTCTTCCCGCTGAAGAACAAGCTGTTCAGGCTGGCGAACCGATTGCTTGGCGACTCTGAAGAAGCCCAGGACATCGTGCAGGAAACCTTCATTAAATTGTGGAACCGGAGGGAGAAGCTGGATGAATACCGGAGCGTGGAAGCCCTGGCAGTAGTTACAACACGCAATCTTTGCCTCGACAAATTAAAAGCAAAGAAATATCCCACTGAAAGACTGGAGAACCTGAAGTCGGATATCCCGGAACCGGGAACGGAATTAAGAACGGATCTCTCAGAACTGGCAGATAAAATTAAAGAGATTATCCGGTCGCTTCCGGAGCAGATGAAAACGATCATGCAGTTAAGGGACATTGAAGGCTACGATTATGAAGAAATTGCCGGGATCCTCGGAATGAATGAAAATGCCATCCGGGTTAACCTGTCGAGAGCCCGGAAAAAGGTTAGGGAAATAATGATAAACCGAAAGCTATATGAATTCCAAAGTAATTGAAGAACTGGTAGAGAAGTTCTATGAAGGAAGCACAACGCTTGCAGAAGAACGGCAACTCCGGGATTTTTTTTCCCGGGAGGCAGTACCACCGCATCTTTCCGTCCATGCCGATCTCTTCAGATATTATGCTGAGACAGGGAAAGAGGAACTTCCCGATCCGGAATTCGAAAGCCGTTTTCTTGCTGCCATCGATGAAGTACCGGCTATCCCTATGTATTCAAGGAAAAAACAATTCTTCTTCCTCACCGGGATCGCTGCAGCAGTACTTTTGTTGGCAGGAATGGTCTACACTTTCCGTAACGATGTCTTCCTTCGTTCATCAAAAAAATCAACAGAAACAGAGATCGCTTATCAGCAAACAAAAAACGCATTGGCCATGCTTTCCGCAAACTTCAATTCCGGCCTTGACCAGGCGCAGAAACTGGAAAATTTTCAGAGAGGACTGAACGAAGTACAAAAGCTGCAGGCCTTTCAAAAAGGTATTGACCAGATGAATAAATTTTCGAAATTTTATCAATATCAACAAATAATTATAAACCCGGGCGACAAACCCCGCCCATAAAACCCAAAATGCAATGAAAACCCTGAAATTAACTTTAGTCGTTGCGGCATTCCTCTCAATATCATCACTGGCAAATGCCCAGAGTCCTTTCGACAAATTCTATGAAAAATACAGCACACAAGAGGGATATACTTCCGTGAATATTTCCAAGGAGCTATTCCAGATGTTTGCCAGTATGGGAGATGATAAAAAGGACACCAGTGCGCAGGAAATGAAAAAAGTGATCAACCAACTCAACGGACTGAAAGTGTTAAGCTGCAAACCCGATTCGATGAAACCCGGCAAAGCCACGATCTTCTTCAACGAAGCGGTTGCAATTTTCAACACATCTGCTTACAAGGAATTAATGACGGTTAACGATGACGGCAGCAACTTCCGGTTTCTTACCAAACAGGACGGTAAAGGCAAAATCACTGAACTGGTGATGATGGCAAAAGGAAAGGATGAGATGGTTGTCCTTGATATGACCGGGCTGATCGACCTGGCCTCGATCTCAAAGATATCGAAATCAATGAACATCCATGGAATGGAAAACCTGCAGAAAATGAAGGGAGCTCACAAAAAATGAGATGATCTTCAGGTCAACCCGAACCCGCTGTTCCTGCTCGTTAACCGGTCTGCCACTTCACTGACTTCAGCCTCTTTCTCAAATTCCACCATCAGGTGTTTATCGATCAGGAAACGTGGATTGATCACCAGGTTATAGATCTCGCGGTACACCTTTACTTTATCAGGATCTCCGGAAGATTTGGCTTCCCGGAGATTTTTTTTCAGGGCTAACCAGTTTATCAGCAAGATCCATGGATACAGGAATGGGAAGAGAACAATGCAGGTGGAACTGGCCCGGGTTCTATGGATCTTATGGATCCGGAAGCCCGACAGTTTTGCAAGGAGGCGGAGTCTAAGAATCCCTGTGAGAAAGATATGACCGAAATAGATCCGGCCGCTGTCGTTCCCGGTTTTCATCCAGATGCTGTCTTTTTCATTCGGCGGCATGAAAGTAAGGAACCGCTCATTTTCAGAAAAAAGGTAGCTTAACTTGGCCCGGAGATTCGAATAATTCGGCGTGGTGATGAGCAGCGAACCACCCGGTTTCAATACCCGGTTAAATTCTTTCAGCACCGTTAGCTGATCCTGGAAATGTTCCATCCCTTCCTGGCATATCACCACATCGGCCGATCCAGGCGGCAAAGGGATCCCCTTCTCGGCATCTGCCTGTAAACAATCCAGTCCTTTCATCGTAAAATACTCCGGAAAAAGATCGAAAGGTAAAGGGATGGCGCCGATATCGCGGATGATACCGGACGTAATACCGTTCCCTGCCGGAAAATCGACCATCTTTTTCCCAATGAACTGTTCTTTGTTGGCGAGCAGGAACTTTTTTACATGAAACTTAATGCTACCAGGATCGTCTTCGTGTTTCATAGGTTTCAGGGATCATGGTTTCGTGAGGAGGATCTTATCGATGCGGTTGCCGTCCATATCCACAATTTCGAAATGATATCCTCCCCAATTAAAAGAATCTCCCGTTTTCGGGATCTCTTTCAATTGATGGATTACGAATCCAGCAATGGAATGAAACTGAATACCGGTAAAATCATAATCTTCGACCTCGAATTCATGAATAAACTCGAAGAAAGCCAGTTTCCCGTCGATCAGCCAGCTGTTATCCGAACGTTTGATGACTTCGGGTTCATCCATATCGGTAATATCCCCCACGAGTCCGTCGAGGATATCGTTGATGGTGATGATCCCTTCGATAGAACCGAATTCATCCACCACCAAGCCGCAATGGATACGGGTTTCCTTAAACTTTTCAAGGACCGTGTAGGCTTTTTTATCGCTCGGGACGATGTTTACCTTTTTGACATATTTTTTAAGGTCGAGGTCAGGTTCCTTGAGCATTGCGATCAGGAGGTCTTTGGCATAAATGATCCCGAGGACATGATCGAGTTCTTTATCGCAAAGCGGATACACGGAATGCGTATTTTCAGTGATAATCTTTACATTCGCTTCGTTGGGATCTTCGGTATTCAGCCAGGCGATATCGTTGCGGTGTGTCATCAGTGCACCGATACGCTGATCGCCCAAGTGAAACACGCGTTCCACAATATCCTGTTCAATTTCCTGGATCTCCCCAACTTCCGTACCTTCTTCCAGCAAAGCCCTTATTTCTTCCTCCGTCACCTGTGAATCATTTTTTTTCCGGATCCCGAAAAGGTCAACGATAAAATCCGTTGTACTGCTTAACAACCACACGAATGGCAACATTATTTTCGAAAGAACGAACATGGGTTTTGCGATGGCCATAGCAATGGATTCAGGGTTTGTCATGCCGATCCGCTTCGGAACCAATTCGCCTGCTATGATAGAGAAGAAGGTGATCAGAAAAATAATGATGATCAACGAAAGGTTGTAGCTGAGGGGCTCTGTTATACCCATGTTGAAGAATCGGGCATCGAGTTCATGTGTTAAGCCTGAGCCTCCGAATACCCCGATCAGGATGGCGATCAGGGTGATTCCAACCTGTATAGTAGAAAGAAAGCGGTTGGGCGATTCCGACAAGTGCAACACCAGTTTTGCTTTCTTGTTTCCCCTTCGCAGCAGCTCTTCCAGCCTTGATTTTCGTGAAGAGACGATAGCAATTTCCGACATCGCAAAGAGTCCATTCAGAAGAATAAGAAAAACAAGAATGAGAATTTGTTCGGTCATTTCGTCAAATCAAAATTTTTCCACAATCAGCCTTTAAACTGCAGGAATAATTAATACTGCGAAAATACGAAAAATCGATGGTGGAAACAAACCCTCATTCGTAGCTCCTTCCAGAAAACTTATAGGTATAAGGCTGCAAATTTAGAATTATTATGATTAGCATATCCTACGAAATGGGAATTTTAAGTTGATATGACTTCAAATTCATCAGTAAAATGAAGCGAATGGAAGCCACTGCTATCTATACAATCTTATCAATGCAACAAGGGAAACAATTGCCCAGATTCCCTCAAGGATGATAAAGGGAACATAACGCAGGTATACAGATGCGAGGCAGGCCAGGACTGAACCTGCCAGGTTCAGGAGGAGATACCAGGGGCTGTTCAATCGGAGTATGGCTGTGAGGTTGAGAAAAAATGCCAACAGGAGCAGAAATACACCTGAAAAGCCGGTCATGTCGGTTGCTGTCATAAAACTTCCCTGACTTGTGAACCTCAAATGTACAACATATCAGGAATGCAGGAATGCAGAATTCAGAATTCTTAATTCTTAAGAATTTCCTGTTATTCTCTGCGGTCTACTATATAACTTATTCTAATGGCTTAATTGTCAGTATATTAATCATGACCAACAGTAACCATTTCATTTTTTACTATCTATAGCCCTCAGGTCGGGCGGGCCTCGTCGCCGCAACGCAGCTGCGCCTGGCGCAATCTCTCTTCGTTCGATAGCACCAGCCAAGGCTGCTTATGCGGCTACTGGTTGATTTTTTTCAACCTTGAATGATTAGTAGTAATATTAACCCGCCTTATGAAATTCTCGTTAAGAAAATCGAGGAGTGAGCGTAAAAAACTGCGGAGTGTTTGAGGATCACGATTAACGCGGTAGCGGAGATCGAGAGACGAGTTTCCACAGTTTAGCGAATGACGAAGATTTTTAGAAAATTTCATTCAGCGGTGACTTTTCTTTCGTCCTTTCTTTTGGTAGTAGCAAAAGA
>JADGPR010000016.1 GCA_017882335.1 Bacteroidales bacterium
GGTTTGATTTTTCGTCCATTTCTCAGTCTTACTTATAGCAATTAATGGCAACCAATGGTTGGGAATTAATGCATGGATGGTGCTAAGAATAAGGCTTCCAATGAATATCTGATACATGATTTTAAAGAGGTTAATGTATCAAAAAATTCTATTGAAATTATAATTGTTTAAGTAAATCACCATAGAAGTTATTCAGTTTAGCCGCAATAATTTCTTTCGGGATACAACCAGTTTGCTCACCGTTAAACATATAAATTCGGCAAGAATAACTGAAACCTGTTGGCACTTCATCAGTATATATGTCCTTGCCGATTACCAGAATGGTCGGTGACCCCTGAAAATTAACCATTTTTGCTGCTTCTATATTGGGTACTTCAGTTAATTTCAGATGATCCTTGTTTATACCCTGCTCCACCATCGCTATACGCAGATTTTGCAACGTGTCATCCGCATTAGGGCAACCGTCAAAAAATTGAAACTCAATCATAATAGTAGATCGAAAATCTATTTCGCCGCTTCGATGACACCGCAGGCAACCCTCGGCCCGGCATTTCCGGCTGGCTGACTCTTCAGGTCATCTGCACCTTTATGAACAATGACGGACTTACCCACGATTGAATTCGGACCATTAAGTTTGATCATGGCATCAGTATATTCGAGATGAGCCTTACCTGATTCATCTGCTTCAATGTTTCCCATATCTCCCATGTGCCGCGACATATCCATCGGGGCGCCATGGCTCTTTCCTTCCGGGTTATAATGGCCACCGGCCGACATGCCATCCGGTGAATTGCAATCGCCGAATTCGTGAATATGAAATCCGTGCTTCCCTTTTGACAAACCCTGGAGATCGGCAACCACCCTCACGCCTTTTTTGTTTTGAGTAAATGTAATTGTGCCACTTACATTATTCCCTTGGGTTGGGGAAAGATTACAGATGGCTTTTTCAGTTTTTCCCATTTGCATTTTCCCCATCTTCTTCTGAGAAAATCCATTCATACCGATAACCAGAAAGAATACCAGTATCCATGTCATTATTTTGTTCTCTTTCATTTTGTTTTTTGATTTATTTAGGATGTAATAATTTACGTTTATCGGTTAGGTGTCAGATCTAATTCTTTATCATTTTAACTGATGATCTTCTTTGTCCAACCACCTGGATCAGGTAAACACCAAGTGTTAATTGACTGATGTCAACCGGCGTGGCCTCGTTAGCTAGTTTGCCATTAAGTACTTGCCTTCCTGTTTGGTCTGATATTAAATATTGCGATCCAACCAAATCGTTAGCGGCTTTAATCGTCATTAAATTATTTGCAGGATTCGGATAAACAGAAATACCTGCCTGTGATTGATTGTCTGCAATTCCAGAATTATTTTCAACGATAATAATGCCTTTCATACCCAGTGTAACGTGGCTTGTACAAACATAATAGTGCGTACCAGTTCCAAGTATTGCCGGCAGGACCAATCCTCCTCCAAAAGGTGTTTGAAATCCACCCGGCAGAGCAGTGGTGCCGTTGGCATTCCATGTGGCCTGGCTTACCTCTAAGGCATCGTGAGAGGCCGCGAGGGTAAAGTTCACACTATCACCATGATGGATTGTTATGGTGGCAGGAGAAAATGTTGTTCCAACGTTGGTAATTGTCCAGGTGGTGCAAAAACTTGCCATACCTAATGAGAATAGCAAGAGTGAGAATATAAGTTTTTTCATTTTTTTAATTTTTAAATTCATACTCTTAAAGAACAAACGAATCGCGCTTTCAATAACAATTAATTTAGATTTAATTAACACAAAGATAAGGATTACTATGCCGGAAGTCAAGAAAATATATTAATAATTCAGGATAGGGTTGAAGGAAAAGGAAGGATTACATTCTTTCGGGAACTTCAATTCCCAGGAGCCACATGGCTTTTTTAATTATATTTCCTGTGAAAAAAGATAGTTTCAACCGCAGGAACATGGCATTTTTATCTGCCTCCTTCAGAACAGGGATCTCCTGGTAGAATTGATTGTATTCTTTGGAAAGTTCGTAAACATAATTTGCGATGGCCGCAGGGCTGTATGCCTCCCCTGCCTGAACCAACACTAAAGGGAACTGGTAGAGAAGTTTAAGAATTTCTTTTTCCTGTGGAAGTAGAAAAACTGCCGAAGAGCTCTTTTCTATCAGATGCTGGATGCTGGATGCTGGATGCTGGATACTGGATGCTGGATGCTGGATACTGGATTCAGACTTCAGCCCTCCGATCTCTGCCTTCCGCAACAATGATTGGATCCTTGCATAAGTATATTGAATGAACGGGCCTGTGTTCCCATTAAAATCAATTGATTCTTTCGGATCAAAAAGCATATTCTTTTTCGGATCCACCTTGAGGATAAAATATTTTAATGCTCCCAGACCGATGATGCGGAATAATTCCCTGGCTTCTTCTTCCGGGAATGCGTCGACCTTACCCAATGCCCTCGTGGTTTCTTCCGCCGTGGAAAACATTTCTTCCATCAGGTCATCAGCATCCACAACGGTACCTTCGCGCGATTTCATCTTTCCTTCAGGCAATTCCACCATTCCATAGGAAAGGTGAAATAGCTTGTCTGACCAATCGCGACCAATCTTTTTCAGGATTCGTTTCAGGACATCAAAATGGTAGTTCTGTTCATTTCCTACCACGTAGATCATTTTCGAAGGATGGAATTCATCGTACCGGAGTTGCGCAGTTCCCAGGTCCTGGGTCATGTATACCGAGGTTCCGTCGGATCGCAGGAGCAGTTTTTCATCCAATCCCTCTTCCTGCAGATCGGCCCAGATGCTGCCATCCGGCCGCTGTAAGAGGCTACCTGACTTCAATCCTTCCAGCACAAGTTCTTTACCTGAAAGATAGGTCTCTGATTCATATTGCACAACATCAAAACTGACGCCCAGTTTCCGGTAAGTTTCTGTAAACCCTTCGAAGGCCCAGTCATTCATATGCGACCAGAGTTCACGCACATCCGGGTCTTTCGCTTCCCATTTCCGCAAAATTTCCTGTGCTTCGATCATGAGAGGAGCGTTCCGGTTGGCTTCCTCTTCCGGAAGTCCTTCTTCCATCAAGACTTTGACTTCCTCCTTGTATTTCCGGTCGAACAACACATAATACTTTCCAATGAGATGATCACTCTTCATGCCTGCCGATCCTGGAGTTTCATTGTTTCCCCATTTCATGTATGCAAGCATCGACTTGCAGATATGAATCCCGCGGTCGTTAACCAGGTTCATCCGGATCACTTTATTCCCCTGGAATTGTAAGATACGTGAAAGTGAAAACCCTAAAAGGTTATTCCGGATATGGCCCAGGTGCAAAGGTTTATTTGTATTGGGAGAAGAAAATTCCAACAGAACCGGATCACCCTCTTTCTGAATATTCATCCCGAATTCTTCATCTGCATGGTTCTGATCAAGGAAAGCGATCCAGAATTCATCTTTTAAAAAAATATTCAGAAAACCTTTGATGACCTTGAATTCCCTGACTTGCTTAACATTCTTCACCAGGAAGTTTCCGATATCCTGTGCAGTAGCTTCAGGGGATTTACGGGAAATCTTACTCAACGGGAAGACAACGACCGTAAAATCACCTTCGATCTCCTTCTTCGTTTTCTCCAGGCCGATTGAACCTGAGGGGATATCCTGCCCGTAAAGCTGTTTAATGGCTTCGGAAGTCTTTGTCTGTAACAGTCGTTCAATCATCCCGATATTTCTGGAAAACAAAAGTACAATTTATACATGAGACACAAAGTGAATTACGAATTACGAATTATGAATTATGAATTCCGATTTCACCACCTGCCTGCCGGTAGGCAGGTTTCGCTTTGCTTCGTCACTTCGTTCCTCGAAATGACAATTCTTCTTATAGGTAAGACGAAATTGTTGTCATTGCGAGCGTAGCGAAGCAACGCCAACTCCCCAGCTAGCATAGGAGACGCAACGGATTTTGATTCAATATTTTTTTCAATCGGTTTGGGTATTTAGCAAAAAATGAGTAGGTTTGCAATCAGTTCCCCTTGAAATTCAAAAACCCGAAATACTATCTGAAATCTTCAAAAAGTGAGGTTACCATGAAAAAAAATGTAATCATTATCGGCGCGGCCGGAAGGGATTTTCACAACTTTAACACTTATTTCAGGGACAATGTCAACTTTAATGTTGTTGCATTCACTGCCGCTCAGATCCCGGACATCGATGGCAGGAAATACCCGGCTAAACTCGCCGGAAAACTCTATCCCAAAGGAATTCCGATCTTTGCTGAAGCTGAATTACCCAACCTGATCAAGAAATTCGATGTTCAGGTTTGCAATTTTGCTTACAGCGATGTTCCTTATCAAAGGGTAATGAATCTCAGTGCCCTGGTGAATGCAGCAGGAGCCAACTTTATCCTTCTTGGACCCGAGGCCACCTATGTAAAAAGCACCAAGCCTGTTATCGCCGTTTGCGCTACCCGTACCGGCTGCGGAAAAAGCCAGACCTCCCGCAGGATCATAGAGATCCTTATGGAAAAGGGACTGAAAGTCGTTGCTGTCCGCCACCCGATGCCTTATGGCGACCTGGTGGAACAGAAAGTACAGCGTTTTGCTACTATCGCCGACCTTGCAAAACATAAATGCACGATCGAGGAAATGGAAGAATACGAACCGCATGTGGAGCGTGGAAACGTGATCTATGCCGGCGTCGATTATGAAGCCATCCTCCGTGCTGCCGAAAAAGACCCGAAAGGTTGTGATGTGATCCTTTGGGATGGAGGAAACAATGATTTCTCATTTTACAAGCCGGATCTCATGGTGACGGTTGCCGATCCTCACAGGCCGGGCGCAGAAGTAAGCTATTATCCCGGTGAGGTAAATATCCGGATCGCCGATGTGGTTGTGTTGAATAAAATCGACTCAGCTTCTCCCGAAAACATCAACCAGGTAAGGGAAAACATTCAGAAACTGAACCCGAGAGCCATTGTGGTTGATGGCGCCTCCCCGATCAGGGTCGACGACGAAAGCATCATCCGTGGCAAGAGGGTTCTCGTGATTGAAGACGGACCCACCCTAACGCATGGCGAAATGAAGATCGGAGCAGGCGTAGTGGCTGCAAAGAAATACGGTGCTGCAGAATTGGTTGACCCGAGACCTTATGTCGTGGGTAAACTGGCTGAGACGTTCCGGATTTATCCCAACATCGGAAAGTTATTACCGGCCATGGGCTATGGTGCCCAACAGATAAAAGACCTCGAGGCTACCGTGAATAAGGTAAAATGCGATTCGGTTGTGATTGCTACACCGATCGACCTCAACCGCCTGATTAAGATCAGGAAACCCAATACCCGTGTATATTATGATCTCCAGGAGATCGGAAAACCTGACCTTAAGGACATCCTTAACGATTTCCTGAAAGTAAAAAAAATCAAAACTAAAAAATAATCAAAGGGGCATTTGCCCCTTTTTTTTTACCTTTAACTGTTCAATTAATTTCAAGCCGATGAAAAACAAAAGCTTAGTTTCAATTAACGATTTTACCCGTGAAGAACATATCCATATTCTTGACCTGGCTGAAGAATTTGAAAAAAAACCTACACAAAAAATCCTCCAGGATTATGTAGTAGCAACGCTCTTTTTCGAACCTTCCACCCGCACACGCCTCAGCTTTGAAAGCGCTGCTTCACGCCTGGGTGCCAAAGTGATCGGTTTTTCGGAACCGGGCTCTACCAGTGTACAAAAAGGGGAATCCTTGCGGGATACCATCAGGACAGTCAGCAATTATTCCGACATCATCGTGATGCGCCATCCGAAGGAAGGCAGTGCACGTTTTGCCAGTGAAGTTTCCGATGTGCCGATCATCAACGCCGGAGACGGGGCAAACCAGCATCCCACACAGACGCTGCTCGACATGTACTCGATCCGGAAAACACAGGGAACCCTCGATAACCTTAACATCGCTTTCGTTGGCGATCTGAAATACGGACGGACCGTTCATTCCCTGGTCATGGCCTTGTCGAACTACAACACTACCTTCCACCTGGTTTCCCCACAACTCCTTAAACTTCCAAGTGCCACGAAGATGCACATCAAGGAAAAGAATCTTACCTACTACCAATACACGGATATCATTGATGTGATCCCGAAGGTCGACATCCTTTACATGACACGCATCCAGAAAGAACGTTTCTCCGATCCCATCGAATACGAAAAGGTGAAAAACTCTTATATCTTACGAAATTCCATGTTGGAAACCGCCAAACCGAACATGCGGATACTGCATCCGTTGCCCCGCGTGAATGAGATTACTGTTGATGTAGATGATAACCCCAAAGCGTATTATTTCACCCAGGCATTGAATGGGGTTTATGTCAGGCAAGCACTTCTTGCATCAATACTGGGAGTCAAGTAACAGAGTCACAGAGTAACAGAGTAACAGTGAACATAAAATATTTTATGCAACTGATAATAATTTTTTTTCTTGAATTTCACTTTGTCACTTTGTGACTCTGTTACTTTATAAACTTTATAACAAAAAACCATCATGGATAATAATGAAACACGTAAAGAGCTTAAAGTTTCCGCAATTGAAAACGGATCTGTGATTGATCATATTCCTGGAAAAGTTGTGTTCCAGGTTGTCAAAATTCTTAGTCTCAGCGAAGCCACTGACCAGATCCTCTTCGGGACCAACCTCGACAGCCGGAAGATGGGCAAGAAAGGTATCATCAAGGTAAGCAACAAATTCTTCAGGCCGGATGAGATCAATAAGATAGCCCTGGTAGCTCCTACTGCCACCCTGATCATCATTAAGCATTTTAAAGTTGTTGAGAAGAAGAAAGTTGAGGTGCCTGACAGTGTGGAAAAGATCGTGAAATGTTTCAACCCAAATTGTATCACTAACCACGAAAGCATCATGACACAGTTCACAGTGATTGACAAGGAAGATTTGAAGCTCAAATGCCATTATTGCGAAAAGATCACTGCAAGGGACACCATCTCATTTGTTTAAGCGCCGGGACAGATAACCAGTCATGTCCACCCATATTCATAACCTGATTGCTGAAGGTGAACACCAGCAACTTGATTTCAAGTTTGAGATCTCAGATGCGAGGCGCATTGCCCGTACTTTGGTTGCTTTTGCCAATACCGATGGCGGCCGGCTCCTGATCGGGGTCAAAGACAATGGCGCGATCGCAGGTGTTCGTTCCGATGAGGAATATTATATGCTGGAAGGCGCAGCAACTATGTACTGCAAACCGCCGGTTGGGTTCCAATCAAAGGAATGGATGATCAACAACAAAACCGTATTGGAGATCATCGTTCCAAAAAGCAGAACCCGGCCGCATTATGCAGCACATAAAGACGGAAAATGGCTTGTCTACATCCGGGTCGCCGATCAAAACCTTCTGGCCAACCGCGTGTTGCTGAAAGTCTGGGAGCGGGAGGGAAAACCAAAGGGCGTTTTTCTTAAATTCACCGAAAAGGAAAAGATCCTGTTGCAATTTCTGGAACAAAATCCCACGATCACCCTGTCGCGGTTCTGCCGGATGGCAAAGATCCCCAGACAGAAAGCAGAAAATATCCTTGTCAAATTTGTACTCCTTAAAACCATCGATATAATTTTTACGGATAAACAAACGTTTTATTCCTTGAAACCCTGAAAACAGTTATAGTTTTTACACTATTTTTGCATACGATAAAAGATCCGAAAATGATCAGCAGGAAAATTGTTGTTTTACTTGTTTCTTTTTCCTTCTTCTTTGTGGAAGGAAATGCGCAGCTTTCGCGGATCGATTCGTTACCTGTAGCCGCAAGCGATGCCCATACCTACACAGCTTTGCCGCTGCATCAGATGCATATCGGCATCCAGGCCGGCACAGAGTTCATGTCCACATCCGGTGACGGGTCAGGGTTCAGTACATTCCTCTCTCCCACCCTCACTTATCCGGTCAGTAAAAAATTCATCGTCAGCGGAGGTATCAGTATTGTCAATACTTCCCTTTACGGTTTCAAACCCTATTATTCCTTTCCGGAAGAAAAATCATATACAGGAAATATAACCCAGGCGATGCTCTGGGTTTCCGGGCAATACCTGTTAAATGACCGGGTAACGATAACCGGAACCGCTTATAAAACACTAGATATCTTTGGAGAAAAACCCGGTAATTCTTCTTTTTACAGGAACAATCCCCAGGGAGCCTATCTTAATATAGGATACAAGATCAGCGATAACATGCATATCGAGGCAGGATTCGGATATTCAAAAGGTTCAAACGGCTATTCTTTCGGCTATCCTGGCATTCATGGTTTCGGTTCATCAAATTACAATCCTTTCTTTAACAGGTGATTTCAGAGCGGATCACTTTCAGCCTACCTGAGCAATCAACTCCGGAAATGAATCAACCTCAATTATACTCACTGATGACTTTGAAAAATTTACTCTTTTTGCTCCTCCTTATCCTGGTTTTTGGAATGTTGTTTCCTTCCTGTTATTTTGACAAGGAAGATACTCTTTATCCTTTCCAGAAATGTGATACCACACATATCACCTATTCACAAACCATTGTCCCTATCCTGAGCGCCAACTGTTATGTCTGCCATATCACCGGGAATCCTACAAGTCCCGTTGTACTCGATTCATATACCAATGTATTGATCTATGTTACAAACGGTAAACTCATTCCGGCAATAGATCATACAGGACCTTTCCAGATGCCCAAGGGTGGATCGATGCTTGAAGTATGTGCAATTGAAAAGATAAAAAGATGGGTGACCAACGGAGCTCCTAATAATTAATTTAAAAAAATGAAACGCTGGATCAAGATTATATTAGGATTGGCTGTTCTCGGGATCGCCGCAGCTTTCCTCATTTATCACTTTGTGATCAACAAACCCCATCCCGACTTTGAAAAAATCAAACCCAATTACTCCCTGAATGCAAGGGCATTCTACAATGAATTCAAAACAAGTAAGGAGAATGCGCATAAATTATACAACGGGAAGGTGATCGAAATTACAGGGAAGCTTGCCAGGATAGAAAGTGCAGATACGCTTACCATTGCCGTTTTTGTATTCAACCAGGGTATGTTCGGGGACGAAGGGATTCGTTGTACCATGTTGAAAAAGTTCAGTGCGGAAGCAAAAAAACTCAAGCCCGACGGGATCATCCGGATCAAAGGATATTGCACAGGTTTTAATGAAACTGATGTGATTATGGAGCATTGCTCACTTATTTATTAACTTAACCTTAAGATCAATTTATCATGAAAAAATATTGGATATTAATCATAATCACAGTTGGTTTCTGTATCAACGGATTTGCACAAACCTATGTGACCAAGAACGGGATGATCCGCATTTATTCAGAAGCCCCGCTTGAAAAGATCGAAGCCGTCAACCGCCAGGTGAATACGGCACTTTTGGTCCCAACCGGCGACTTTGTTTTCAAGGTTCTCATAAAATCGTTCAATTTTGAAAAGGCATTGATGCAGGAACATTTCAATGAGAATTATCTTGAATCGGATAAATATCCGGAGGCAACCTTCCTTGGGAAGATCACCAACATCAAGGATATCAACTTCACAAAGGAAGGCATCTACCCTGCTACCGTTGAAGGGAAACTGACAATCCACGGACAAACCCATCCCGTTAAACAGAACGGGACCCTCGAAATTAAAAATGGTGCCGTAACTGCCAAGTCAAAATTCAATATTCTCCTTTCCGATTACAATATTTCGATTCCCAATACCGTGGTGAATAAAATCTCCAAATCCATAGAGGTCACTGTTGAAGTGATGATGACCAAACTAAACTAATAAAACGATGAGGAAAACTCCCTGGATTGCACTCCTTCTGCTACAATTGCTATTTCCATTGTTGCTTCCTGCACAGGATGACCTTTTGAATCTTCTCAAGGATCAAAAGCCTCCGGTAAACTACACGGAAGCGACCTTTAAAACTTCACGAATCGTGATCGGTCAGTCGATCGAAAACCCGGCCCAGGGTAATATGCTTTTCCTGGTCACACATCATTTCGGAGCATTGAATACAGGCTATTCAAACCTTTTCGGTCTGAAACAAGCTGCCATACGCATTGGAATGGAATACGGCCTGAACAAACGTCTTGCATTCGGAATCGGGTTAAACACCGACAAGAATACATGGGATGGATTCCTGAAATATAAGGTGCTCCGGCAAAAATCGGGGGGAAAGAAATTCCCATTCAGTTTATCATTGTTTGCCAATACTGCTGTTTATACTACAAAATGGGAGAATCCTGACCGGAAAAATTATTTATCGTCAAGAATGACCTACTGTATCCAGGTTCTCATCGCCAGGAAATTCGGGAGCAGGCTTTCCTTACAAATAACTCCTTCCATGGTCCATAAAAACCTGGTGCCAACAAGTGCCGACCACAACGATATCTTTACGCTGGGAGGAGGGGGACGTATGAAGATCTCTAACCGCGTCTCGATCAATGCCGAGTACCACCATATTTTTAAAGGACAAGTGGTTTCCTCTAAGGTCTACGATTCCTTTTCAACCGGCGTGGATATTGAAACGGGAGGCCATGTATTCCAGATATTCCTGACAAATTCCATGGGAGAAAACGAAGAAGGCTTCCTCGCAAATACGACCGGGCGTTGGAGCAAAGGCGATATCTTCCTCGGATTTAATATCTCAAGGATCTTCACTATCGTTAAACCAAAATCTTTCAGGAAATAACTAAAGGCACAGAGTCACAGAGTCATAATGTCACACCCATACCCTAAACCCAAACACCACACCCAAACTCACATTCAACCACACACCCGCTTCGCGGAGAGAGGGGGATTCGAACCCCCGGATCCCAAATGGGATCAACGGTTTTCGAGACCGCCGCATTCGACCGCTCTGCCATCTCTCCGAAGTAAGTGTGGGTTTGAGTGTGAGTTTGATACCCACACCCGCTTCGCGGAGAGAGAGGGATTCGAACCCCCGGACCCTTGCAGGTCAACGGTTTTCAAGACCGCCGCAATCGACCGCTCTGCCATCTCTCCGCCGGCAAAAGTACTATTTTTTTGAGAATTACAAAAGCAATTGGGCATTAGGGACTGGATGCTGGATGTTGGATGCTGGATGCTGGATGCTGGATGTGTGGGTTAAGGGATTTGTGTTATTAGCGTGGCCTTCCAAATTATCAATTTTCAATTATCAATTTCTAATTACCTTTATCTCATGAAACAGAATCCTACCAGTCCAGCCACTTGTGAATGGCCATCGGGCGATCCGCTCATGATTGAATACCACGACCTTGAATGGGGAGTCCCCGTTCACGATGACAGGAAACATTTCGAGTTCATCCTGCTGGACTGCTTCCAGGCAGGGTTAAGCTGGAAAACCGTTCTCCACAAAAGAAACAATTTCAAAAAGGCATTTGATCATTTTGATTTCCGGAAGATCGCTAAATACGGCCATGAGAAGACCGGGGCATTGTTGCAGGATGCAGGCATCATCCGGAACAAGGCAAAGATCCATGCTACCATCCGGAATGCGAACTCCTTCCTTGAAATTCAAAAAGAATTTGGTTCATTTGATACTTACATCTGGCAATTTACCTGCGGCAAAACTTTGCACAATAAATGGAATAAACTCAGCGAACTACCTGTTATATCCAAAGAATCGGATGCCATGAGCAAAGACCTGATTAAACGCGGATTCAAATTTGTGGGTTCCACCATTTGCTATTCCTATATGCAGGCCGCAGGGATGGTTAATGACCACCTGGTTCATTGTTCCAGATATAGAGAATTAAAAATGAAGAATTGATGCTGGATGTTGGATGCTGGATGCTGGATGCTGGATGCTGGATGTGTGGGTGTGGGAGATAAAGGTTATTTGTGACTCTGTGACTCTGTAACCTTCCAACTTACCTACCGAACCGCAGATTTCACCGAAAAAAATTGCCTTTACCTCAAGAATTTCCTATATTTGTACATCATAATACCGCTGATAATTCGTTTGTATTAAAACCTCATTTTATGAGAAAGATATTCCTTCTTTTGATTCTTTTATTTCCCTTCTTTTCGGAAGCAAAGAACGTATGGGCATTCCTTACCTACTCCACCTTTAATTCTCCTGAAGGCCCGTACATTGAAACCTACCTGACCGTTGCCGGCAACAGCGTTAAATACGTAAAAAAAGAAAATGGAAAATTCCAGGCAACTGTGAATGTCCTGATGACTTTTAAACAAAATTCCATCATAAAAGCTTTCAAAAAATATGAATTGAACAGCCCTGAGATCGAGGATACGACGAAGAATACCTATGAATTCCTGGATGAGCAAAGGTTCCTGGTCCCCAATGGAACTTATGATTTCGAGTTGCAACTTGCCGATAAGAACAATCCAGGGAGATCCAATCCCTTTACCCAGTCCGTGACAGTGAATTTTCCCGAAGCGAAACCCTGCTTTTCAGGTATTCAACTGGTAGAAACCTATTCGAAAAGCGAATCCCTGAAAACCATCACGAAAAGCGGATATGACCTGGTTCCATATGTTTACAGTTATTATCCACCCAAAGATAACCGGATGATCTTCTACTGTGAGCTGTACAATATGGATAAGATCCTGGTACCCGGACAGAAGTTCATATTAACCTATTTCATTGAGAGTTATGAGAACCAGATGAAGTTCAATGATTTTGCGAGGGTAAAAACAGAAACAGCCAAACCGGTGAATGTCGTGCTGGCAGAATTCAATATCGAAAACCTGGCCAGCGGAAATTACAACCTCATATTAGAAGCAAGAGATCAGAAAAACGAAGTAGTCGCATCGCAAAAATTATTCATTCAGCGAAGCAACCCTAACGCAAAACTTTCCTTTGCTGAGATGTTTTCTTCCACAAGCGTCAATTCCTTTGCTGAAAAAATTACCCCAATTGATACCCTGAAAGAAAACATCAACTCTACCTTCCCTATTTCCAGCGGACTGGAACGCGCCTTCATCAGGAATGCCCTTAAATCGACCGACCTTAAAAAGCTCCAGGATTATTTTTACGGATTCTGGCAAAGAAGGGAACAGGCAAACCCGGGGCATGCCTGGCTGATTTATAAGGAACAGATTAAAAAAGCACAATACAATTTCGGGACACGCATCAAGAAAGGGTACCAGACCGACCGCGGCAGGGTGTACCTGGAATATGGGCCACCCAATACCCGGAGCGAGCAGTACAATGAGCCGACTACTTATCCCTATGAAATCTGGCAATACTATACACTGAAACAAACACAACGGAACAAGAAATTCGTTTTTTATGCACCCGATATGGTGACCAGTGATTTCTTCCTGCTCCATTCCGATGCCATTGGTGAAAACAACAATCCTGCCTGGCGGACAGTATTATATGGCAGAACCTTGGCACCAAACGATCTCCAGGATACGCAAACGATCCATACATGGGGCGGCCTTTCGAGCGATTACTGGGATCTGCCGAATTAATACAAATCTGAAAACATTAAATCCCAAGTGAACCGGCCCTCTTGACCGGCGGTGAAATTTTATTATCACATGGTAATTATTTAGTATTTTTACCCATGCGTAATCATATCATAATTCTTAATTCATAATCGCTGACCTGTGCGCACCGCTGTCGTCATACTGAACTGGAACGGAAGAAAGTACCTGGAACAATTTCTTTCTCCTTTGATTCAGTATAGCAGTGAAGCAGCCGAGATCATCGTTGCGGATAATGCATCCAATGACGATTCCATCGCTTTCCTTGAAACAAATTTTCCTTCCATCAGAATCATCCGTAACGCATCCAATGAAGGTTTTGCCCGAGGTTACAACCTTGCTTTAAAGCAGGTTAAAGCGGATTACTATATTCTGCTCAATTCGGATATTGAAGTTACGCCGGATTGGATCCACCCGGTCATCGACATGATGGGAAACGATCCTTCCATTGCAGCCTGCCAGCCGAAGATCCGTTCCTATATTGACAGATCGAAATTTGAATATGCCGGAGCTGCCGGTGGGTTCATCGACAAATACGGATATCCTTTCTGCCGCGGGCGGATGTTCCAGTCGCTCGAGGAAGACCTTGGACAATATGATGATGTAATTGAGATTTTCTGGGCTACAGGCGCCTGTATGTTCGTGAGAGCAGATTTATTCCATCAGGCAGGCGGGCTGGATGAGGATTTCTTTGCCCACATGGAGGAAATCGACCTTTGCTGGAGGCTGAAAAATCTCGGATACAAGATTATGTATTGCCCACAGTCGGTAGTTTATCATATCGGAGGCGGAACCTTACCGAAAATTTCATGGCGAAAGACCTATTACAACTTCCGAAATAATTTTTCCCTTCTCTATAAAAATCTTCCGGACAACCTGGTCTGTGAAGTATTTGCGAAAAGATTTGTTCTCGATGGCATTGCCGCCTTGAAATTCCTGTTTACTGCTGGATTTAAAGATTTCTGGGCCATCTATAGGGCGCATATCAGTTTTTATTCGACGCTTAGCAAAACCAAGGCAAAGCGGAAACTGCTCAAACATGCACCCCTCCATAAAGTTTACAGGAAAAATATCGTTTTTGAATATTTTTTACGAAATAAGAAGAAATTCACGGACCTGGATCCGAAGAATTTTTATGATTGATCTTCCACCCGGATTCATTTAAGGATCATCCTGAAACTTTCTACTGCCAGGCGGTACGATTCCATTCCAAAACCGATAATGCTTCCATTTACCACCGGCGCGATCAGAGAGGTATGCCGGAAGGATTCTCTTGCAAAAGTATTGGAGATATGGACTTCAATCACCCTTGTGGTTATCGCTTTGACCGCATCCGCAATGGCAACCGATGTGTGCGTGTAACCTCCTGCATTCAAAATGATCCCATCATAAAGGAAACCGTCTTTGTGCAGGGCATCGATGATCTCTCCTTCAATGTTGGTCTGAACATAATCAATGTGGATATCCGGATAGTTTTTTCGAAGTTTTTTCAGATAGGTTGTAAAAGCCTGGAATCCATAAATATCCTGTTCCCTCTTTCCCACCAGGTTCAGATTTGGGCCATTGATAATGAGGAGCTTCATGATTGCTGATTTTCTTACAAATATAAGTTTTTATTAATATATTTGTCCGTTATCCTTGTCTCAGGATCATGAATTCTAATTAACGACCAAATAGTTATTACTGGAGTCCGGATACCAGTCAAAAACGGGGTACAACCGAAAAACCACAGGAGTAGGGAAACACAACCAAAATCATTTTTTATGGAAGCTCAAAAAGTCGACATGTTTTTAATGATGAACAATAAGTTCTTTGAACCCCACCAGTTGCCTTACATTCATGAGCGCCTGCTGCTGCTCGACGAATCCAAGTACATGATGTTGCAAACCGCAGGATTCAGGGACCCAACCATTTCACTCGTGGTTTCTTTGCTTGGCGGACACTTTGGCATTGACCGTTTCCTGATCGGGGATACCGGACTGGGTGTTGCGAAATTACTGACCTGTGGAGGACTTGGAATCTGGACAATTATTGATTGGTTTATGATCATGGGGCGGACAAGGGAAGTCAACTTTGAAAAATTGCAGCAGGTGATCATGTAAAAATGCCCAAAAAGAATCTTTACCTCCTGATCCTGGGTTTTGCACTGGCAGGGTACTCCTGGGTTATCCTGAATCATTATTTGCTGAATACTAACAATCCTACACTGAATGTTTGTTTGTTCAGGCAGGCCACTGGAATTCCTTGTCCCTCCTGCGGCACAACACATGCCATTCTGTCCATCACGAAGGGTAATTTCCGGCAGGCCATGGAAGAAAACATCCTGGGGTTCCCGGTAGCCTTGATGTTGGTGATTTTCCCGGTCTGGATACTGATCGATCTTATTCGGAAGAAGGAAAGTTTTTATCAATTCTATTTGGGGGCGGAATCCTTTCTAAGGAAAAAGTGGGTGGCATGGTCCGCGCTGGTCTTTCTACTTGTCAACTGGGGATGGAATATTTTTAAAAATGGTTGATCATCTTTCAGGCTTGATTTTTTTTGTAAATCTCGTATTTAGCCAATCCGAGCTTCTGAAAAGCATGACGGAAGGATGTTTGCATGACGCCCAGGCCGTATTTAATACTTCTTTTCAGATTAATGGAAGAAGCTTCTTTAAAGTATTTTGTGGGACAAGTAATCTCAGCAATTTCGAAGCCCTGGTAGAGAATCTGTGACAGCATCTGGTTATCGAACACAAAGTCATCTGAATTTGCCTGGTAGTTGATGCTTTCCAGCACTTTCCTGGAGAATGCCCGGTAACCCGTATGGTATTCAGAAAGTTTAGCGCCGATCATAAAATTCTGAAAGAGGGTAAGGAATCGGTTTGAGATGTATTTATAAACCGGCATCCCGCCTTTGAGAGCGCCTTTCCCGAGGATCCTCGAACCCAAAACGACATCATACACTTCGTTGGCAATAAGGTATGCCATGGAAGGAATGAGCTTTGGTGTATACTGGTAATCCGGGTGGACCATGATCACAATGTCTGCACCCAGCTCAAGTGCAGCCTTGTAGCAGGATTTCTGGTTTCCCCCGTATCCCGTATTCTTCGGATGACTGATGATATGCCGGATCCCGAGTTCCTTTGCAACTCCAACGGTATTGTCCTGGCTGGCATCATCTACCAGTAAAACTTCATCAACAATATCAAAAGGGATTTCATGGTAAGTGTTTCCCAGCGTTTTTTCCGCATTGTAGGCAGGGAATATAACTATGATCTTCCTGTTTTTAAGCATGTATAAAGCATCATATTTGAAGTCGTAAATATAGAATTTTTTAAGGGAACGGGAATCATCAAAGGTGAATCGCAGTTTTATCCTGTAAAACTAGTCTTTCCATAACCTTATAAGCACGATTTCTGCAAACAGGAAGGCCAAGGTGCCAAGGATGAAGTATTTCCACAATGGGGTTCCCTGGTTTATGTCGCGGATCTGTTTTGCAAGTGAAACCTGTTTCCCTTTGAGTACTGCAAAGTACTTCACATCCGACCTTTTCAGCATTGCATTTACTTCATCACCAGAATAACAATGCAGGTCTGATTCGCGTCGGTCATAGTTGAATGCAATTCCCTGGATCACACGCAATCCTTCCATAATCGTGTAAAGCCCGGCTTCCCTGATCTGGTCATGCGGATATAAACGGGTCAAGGACCCGTTTGACTGTGTTTCAGGTATGCTTTCAAAATCGGAATCCAGCTTTTTGATCTTGTAAACTTCTTTGTTTCTCAGGGAATCATTTTCGATCACAATCCCGTTGTCGGCAGATAATGAGTAAAATAAAGGGACTGATGGTACGCTGAGTATTGCTATCTTATAGAGGACTGGAACGAAAACAGAATTCTTAGGAAAATTACTTGCTTTATCATCCAAAGGTACCGCGAAAAGATATACCTGACCATTCCCTTTTTTCGTAACAGTGAGGAAGGGTTGTCCATTCTGAAGTTTCATCAGGTCTTCTGTGGAGGACTTTGATGCACGGCTCAGGGTATAATGCCGCATAACCCGGGGAAGATCTGCATTTTCAGGAAGTGTAATCTTTCCGGATGCATCTCTTTCAAAAACATCCCGGAATATCAGGCTTTCGGTATTAAGGTCCGATACATTTACACGTGCAGTATCCATCCCTGTAAGTATGGGCGCTCCAAAAACCGTCAGCAAATTGTTGTAGTTTAAAAGATCTGCCTTATCCGGTGGGAAAATGATAATGTTCCCGCCATTCATTACATACCGTGAAATTTCCTGTTTCAATCCCGATGAAATCTCTTTTACCCCATTCAGAATGATCAAAGGGTATCGCCCAAAGGAGGAAAAATCCAACTGTTTATCTCCCCCATTTCTGAATATAAACGTGGAATCCGATGCGAACAATGCATCCAGGTAGGGACTTGGTTTATCCCCGTTGATACAGAACACGGGGACCGCGGGGGCGATCGGGTAGGAAATAAAGAATTTATCATCCCAGGTGACAGGATAATCGGCGATGGAAAGAACTCCTGATTGTAACCCGGCAGCATTATTTGTATAGGGCAGAACGACGGTGGTTTCCGATCCGGGGTCCACGGCAAAACTGGCCATTGACTTTTGTATGTTGTTGATCGATAGTTGAAGTGGTATTTTCTCAAGCCTTTCATCCGAAGAATTCCGGATCTTCACCCTGAGCTTAGCCGCCTGCAGAGGCTGGAGAATAGGATTGTCGAACCAGACGGTATCAATGTAAAGGTTATTTTGTTTGGCTGACACCACAGGAACGAAGAACCAGGATATGGCTGTATCGGATTTCAGGTCGGTGAAACCGGATGTTGTGCGTTGAAAATCGGAGATGATATAAGCCACCGGGTTCATGCTCCTTGCATTTGAGAACATGTCTTCCTGTCGTTTCATGACCTCTGCCAATGACCTTACTGCCGGAGAGATCTTTACCTCTTCAACAAGTGTGCGGAATTCATCCCGGCTGACAAAACGCTGGTGTCTTCCTTCAAAATCGGCCGAAAGCAATTGAAAGAGGTCTGAAGGCTTGCATGCATCGGCAATCTCAAGGGCTTTGTTCCGGGCTTCATCAAGAAGTCTTCCCCCTGTTGACAGCGCTTCCATACTAAAGGAATTGTCGATGTAAATACTCACCACCTGCGAACCTTTGAGTTTTTTCTGTTGGATGGAAGATGGAAGATAGGGCTGTGCGAATACCATAACCAGGCAGGTGATAGCAAGAAGCCGGGCGAAGAGGATCAGCAAATGTTTCAACTGCGACCTTTTTTTGGTCTCCTGCTTGATCTCGGCAATAAACTTTACGTTTGTAAAATATACTTTTTTGTACTTTCTGAAATTGAAAAGATGAATGATGACGGGTATCGCAAGTGCGGTAAGGGCAATTAAAAACAGAGGCTGAGCGAAAACCATGAATGTTGTAGATTTTTAAATCACACCCTGGTCGAGCATAGCATTTGCTACTTTCAGAAATCCTGCCACGTTGGCTCCTTTCACGTAGTTCACGTAGCCATCCTTGCCTTTTCCATATTTCACGCATGATTCGTGGATGCTGCTCATGATCTCATGGAGGCGCTTGTCAACTTCTTTCATCGGCCAGCTGAGTTTCATGGCATTCTGCGACATTTCCAGTCCGGAGGTAGCAACACCGCCTGCATTCACGGCTTTACCGGGAGCAAATAGGATCTTGTGTTCGAGGAAGGTTTCGACGGCTTCCGGCGTACAGGGCATGTTTGCACCTTCAGCAACGCAGATAACGCCATTCTTAATAAGGTGTTCAGCGTCTTCTTTGTTGAGTTCATTCTGTGTTGCGCAAGGCATAGCCACATCGCATTTCACTTCCCATGGATGTTTCCCCTGGTGGAATTTGGCATTCGGGAACTCATAGGAATACGGTTTTACGATATCCTGGTTGGATGCTCTCAGTTCGAGGAGATACTCGATCTTATCGCCGGAAATGCCATCCGGATCATAGATATAACCATCGGGACCGCTGATGGTAACAACTTTGGCACCCAGTTCGGTAGCTTTGATCGCAGCACCCCAAGCCACATTGCCGAATCCAGAAAGGGCAACGGTCCTGCCTTCAAACGACATTCCGTTTGCCTTGAGCATTTCATGTGCAAAATAAACGGCTCCGAAGCCGGTAGCTTCCGGGCGGATGAGGCTGCCTCCCCAGTTCAGACCTTTACCGGTAAGAACGCCGGAATTTTCACGGGCCAGCTTTTTATACATACCATAGAGAAAGCCGATCTCACGTCCGCCAACGCCAATGTCACCGGCAGGAACATCGTTCTCAGGGCCGATCACTTTCCAGAGTTCAAGCATGAAAGCCTGGCAGAAACGCATGATTTCTGCATTGGATTTTCCTTTCGGGTCGAAATCGGAACCACCCTTTGCACCGCCCATTGGAAGCGTGGTTAGGCTGTTCTTGAAGATCTGCTCAAAACCAAGGAATTTCAGGATGCTGAGGTTGACACTCGGGTGAAAACGTAAGCCGCCTTTGTAAGGACCGATTGCATTGTTGAACTGAACACGGTAAGCCCTGTTCACCTGCACCTTGCCATCATCATCCACCCAACTGATCTTGAAAGTATAAATACGATCCGGATCAATTAGGCGCTCGATGATATTAGCGGATTCAAAATGAGGATTTTCGTTATAAACTTCTTCAATGGATTCAAGTACTTCCCTCACTGCCTGAAGGTACTCCACTTCACCCGGATTCTTCTTTTCCAGGTCGTTCATGATTTTCTCTAGGTTCATTGGTGGTAAAATTTTAAGATTGTTAAAACGAGTTTATGGTGATTTTCTTTATTCAAACCACGAAAAGTGCTACAAAATTAAGCTATTAAAAGGATTTAACCAATGAATTCAGGTGATTTATTTACCTGGATAATCTGCTTGATTCTCCATTAGAAGTCAATACATTCAACCCTTTGCAAAATTACCGGATGCTCCGGATCAGGCTGTCGTTTCTGAATAGTTTTATGGAAGTAACCTTGCCTGTAAGGTCGTATTCTATATCTTCACCATCTTTGAGGTTATCTTTATAATGAACCTCGTGGCTGACTCTCCCATCAGGATAAAATGAACATTGTTTTCCCGTTCCGTGGGTGAACTGCCCCTCCCCTATGATATCACCGCTAAAATCAAAATAAAGCCACTTTCCGGTAAAAAAATCTTTCAGGTACTGTCCTTGTATCTTGATACGATTATCGGGATGGTATTCGCGGTAAGGCCCGTTGAGGCCTCCGTTCATATAGGTAGTTTCCGATAATATTCCGCCATCTTCGTACCAAACCGTTGAGAGTCCATCGAGGTTGCCCTTGTCAAAATTCTGTTGTTCTTTCTTTTTATTATACCTGTAATACCGGATCAGCGGACCTTGCAGAAGGTTGTCCTTGTAAAAACATTCCAGCTGGAGATCCCCGGTGGGATAATAAAAAACCGCCTTCCCATAATATTTCCCTCCCCGAATAAGCACAACGGATTTCAGCTTCCCGTTTGGCCAGTACTCATTTTTTGCATCTCTGCAGGAAAACAGCATGAAAACAAGTGGAAATATAAACAGGAAAAGCCTGGATTTATTCATCTGGCAAAAACTTATTGAAACAAATGAATCGTTCCTTCGATCCCGATGATCAGCATCAGGATCGTAGTCATCTTATTTCACATCTTTCATTTTGGCAACATACCTTTTTGCTTCTGCAAGAAAGCGGTGTAAAAGTTTTCCTGAGAAAGCATTGGAGGTGTCCATCCTTTCCGGATGCCACTGAACACCGACCATAAAAGATTTGTCCTTCGCATCGTTCCATTCAATTCCTTCGATGATGCTATCGGATGATTGGGCATTCTTTTTCAGTCCATTCCCCAGCCTTTGTACAGCCTGGTGGTGATTAGAAGTAACAAACCCGGTATCAAAACCAATGATGCTGCGCAGCAGCGATTTTGAATCCAGCCTGACGGTATGATAGCAGTGGAGATAATCATCAGACTGGTGTACCACCTCAACCAGTCCTTCTTTCTTAGAACCAAGATCCATCGCGACGGTTTCATCAGTTGTGGCGGACTCTCTATCTGTTATGGGCTTTTTTACCGGATATTCTGATTTTATAAAGGAAGGGATATCGGTGATCAGTGCCCCCCCCATAACGATGTTAAGCATTTGTTCACCGCGACAGATTCCGAGAATGGGCATTTTCAGCTTCAGGGCTTCATCGATCATGGCTTTCTCTAACATATCCCGGTTCCGGTCAATATCCCTGCAATCTTCCTTATTACCGACAAAATTATATAAGGCCGGATCGATATCGCCACCACCGGTCAATACAAGTCCCGCACAACTGTGCAATTCCTGAATGGCTTCCAGGGGCTTTAGGTTGTTGAGGTCGATCAGGATAATGGAAGAATCCCCTTTTTTGATCCAGTTTATATAATTGGGAGATGCCTTTGTAAGTGCGATCTTTATTGGTTTTTCTTTGACCGGGGTAAAACTGAAAAAGAAGGGGATCAGAAAATAGAAAAGAATGCCGTACGGAGGTTTCTTCATAAACAGAGATTTTATACTTTGCAAAAATAAGGTGTTCCGGATAATTTTTCCTATCGCAGCGAAAAATAATACGCATGGGTAAAAGCGATGTATTCCATTGTAAACGTATTATCCTCATTCCGTATGACAAGTTCTTCCGGATAAGGTACAGAGCAAGGTTGAAAACCGAACCCGCTCATGATCCGGTTAACGGCTTTTCCGAATTTCGGCCTCACTTTCATTTGTTTTTGGATGGATAATCCTGCTGTTTCTGCCAGGGCGGTGAATTTCCTGTCCTCTTCTGCCGGAAGGATCACCAGAAAGCTACCATCATCCTTCAGCAGATGAACAACACCGGTTATAAGATCCCTCTGACTCAGTTCTGTAGTATGCCGTGCGCGGTTTTTCTTTGCATCCGGTGATAGAAGTGAATCGATGAAAAACGGAGGATTGGTAATGACCATATCGTACTTCTGGACAGAGGTAGAAATAATATCCTGCAGGGAGACAGCGCGCGGGTGGAGATTTTTATTCCATGGACTTTGCAGAAAGTTAGATTCAGCCTGTTTTACCGATTCTTCATCAATGTCGATGGCATCGATCCGGGCATCTGACTTTTGAGCGAGCATCAGCGAGATCACCCCACAGCCAGTGCCGATCTCCAGGATTGACTTTGCGGGGCCGGGATCAGCCCAAGCCCCGAGCAGGATGGCATCGGTACCGATCCGCATCGTGCTACGATCATCTTCAACGGTGAATTGTTTAAAACGGAAGGTCATGGCCGGTCATAGATATATATCAATGAGCCCTTCCGGTGCACGGATATGAAGTTCCTTCTTTTTCCTGTCGACTTTCACGATGACCTCATCCACGAGGGGGACGAGGATCTCTTTATCCTCAAATGCGATCTGGAGCAGGGATTGCCGGGGAAGATCCATGACTTTTACCAGGGTTCCGATATTGCCATGCACTGCATCGATTACAGAAAACCCTTTTACTTCATGGAAGTAGAATTTTTTTCCTCTCAGCGGAGGAAGGGAAGTAAGCGGAAGATACATTTCGCGGCCGGTATAAGCGGCAGCATCTTCAGCGGTATTCACATCTTCAAAATGGAAAAGCGCCTTTCGGCCGGCCTGTATCTCGACTGATCCAATTAAAAAAGGAACCCATTCACCATCGAGGTCGAGGTAAACGGATTCCAGTTCTCTATAGTGCGAGGGTTCGTCTACATCCAGGAATGCAACCACCTGACCTTTACTACCAAATGGCTTTGCTATCTTACCAAGGTAATAAAAATCATCTTTGTTCATGGGAACAAGAAAAGTTCCGGTTATTCCTGCTTAGGCTCTTCTGCCGGGGTTTCCGGTTCCAGAGGTAAAGCTTCGGGTTCAGCAGCAACTTCTTCCTTTTCTTCAGCTACGACTTCTTCCTTTACTTCGGCTACAACTTCTTCCTTTGCTTCAGCTACAACTTTTTCCTTTGCTTCAGCTACAACTTCTTCCTTTGCTTCAGCTACAACTTTTTCCTTTGGTCCAGCCACAACTTTTTCCTTTGGTTCAGCCACAACTTTTTCCTTTGCTTCAGCTACAACTTTTTCCTTTGCTTCAGCTACAACTTTTTCCTTTGGTTCAGCCACAACTTTTTCCTTTGCTTCAGGTACAACTTTTTCCTTTGGTTCAGCCATTACTTCTTCTGTTGCGTGGGCATCAGCTTTCATCTTTGCAGCAGCTTCTGCTTCGACTTCTGCCTTTGCATGGATTTCTGCAATAGCTTCTTTCCTTGCTTCGGCTTCAGCAAATGCAACTTTAGCAAGTTTTTTGGCAACGGCAGCAGCCTTCGCTTCATTCAGTGTCACCTCGTGTGCAGCCTGTTCTTTCTTGCTTTCCTTCGCATTCATTTCATTTTCTCTGATCTTGCTGACGATTTTTGCCTGCTTCTCGCTTGCCCATGCCTGGAACTTTTCTTCGGCTTGTTCGGGAGTCATTGCGCCCTTTTTCACACCTTCTAACAGATGGAATTTATAGAGCACACCTTTATAAGACAAGATCGCTTTGACGGTATCGGTGGGCTGGGCGCCTTTTTGCATCCAGTTGATGGCTTTGTCAAAGTTCAAATCAATTTCAGCGGGTTTGGTAAGTGGGTTGTAGGTGCCAATTCTTTCGATGAATCTTCCTTCCCGTGGTGCACGACCATCCGCAATGACAATGTGGTAAAAAGGTTGTCCTTTTTTTCCTTTTCTCTGCAATCTGATTTTCGCTGGCATTTTTAAATGTTAATTAATGATGATTAATCTGTTTAAATTTAGGGGTGCAAATGTCGGGATTATTTTTGAATCGACAAAGGAAAGAATTGATAATCGATAATTTCGTGATGCATGACGCAAAAGAAGATTTAACCTCCTTGCCTGGCAGGACGACTGCACTCTGAATTCCTGCATTCTAAATTCTGCATTCCTGCATTCTTACTTTTTAAACCCTGAGCTCACTTCATCCAACAATCGCATATCATTTGATGAAAGTCTGAATTTCATGGCGCCGGTATTTTCTTCAGCATGACTTGATTTGGTTGCGCCAGGAATGGCTACAAAAGTATCCCCATGAAAATGGATCAACCAGTTTAACGCTACCTGTGAGGGAGTCGACTCGTATTTTATTGCAAGTTTTTTCACAAGATCTATAACTGGCTTGCTTTTCTCCAGCCCCTTTGGCTTGAACATCGAGGAATATTTACGAAAGCCAATGTTTTTCAACAGTTCAGGGTTGTCGTGAAATTTACCGGTGACAAGTCCCTGAGCCAGCGGAGAGTAGGCAATGATGGTGATCCCGAGTTCCTTCGCGGTATCCAGCACTCCGTTGGTTTCGATCTTCCGTTTGAGCAAACTGTATTGTACCTGGTTCGAGAGCAGGTTGATTCCTGATTTCTGAAGGGTTTCCCATGCACTGCGCATCTTTGAAGCCGAAAAGTTGCTTACACCAATATTTTTGATCTTGTTTGACTGAAGTAACTTAGCCATTGCTTCCATTTCTTTGACCTCAGAGGAAAAACCATAGGGTTGATGAACCTGGTACAGGTCGATCGGAAAGGGGCTTAAACAAGCCAGACGTTCATCAATGGTTTTTATTATATTCGAAGCCCTGCGGAACATTGGCCACCATTTGGTTGCAATGAGCACATCACCCGGCGTTTTCCCCAATGTGGTCAGCGATTTGGCCAGCATCTTCTCAGAAGCGCCCTTACCGTAAATCTCAGCGGTATCAAACCAGTTGATCCCTCCTTCCAGGCTGATCCGTATAATATCGAGGATGAGTTCATCTTCCAGTAAAGGCCAGAATTTCCCGGCTACATTGCCCCTCTTGCTGAATTGCCAGCAACCAAGTCCGATAGGGGTTATTTTTATTTCAGAGTTCCCAAGGCTTCTTAAGGTGATTTGATTTTCCATAATGATTAACGGGTGAAAATAAGAATGATTCTTGTCTGATTATACAAACAAAAGGACGAACCCCTATTTATCAAACCTGATGTACTTCGAACTTGCTGTTCCACACAATGGACATTCTTTGCCGGGCTTGGCTACATCAAAAGTATTTCCGCATTTCGGACAAACCCAATAGAGTTTCGTCAAAGTACCTGCTTTTCCGGCTTTCAATGCTTCCAGCGCCTTGTTGTAGAAGATAAGGTGGTTCTTCTCGGTGTTCAGGGCCCAACGTATCGATTTGGCGCCATCGGTGACATCCTCATCTTTGGCTGTTGCCAAAAACCCCGGATACATCGTGTTGATCTCGTAGGATTCGCCTTTGGCAGCATCCTCCAGGTTTTCTTTTGTCGTTTTCACTACGAATTCGGGTTTTACTGCATCCACCTTTTGTCCAAGCCGTTCCAGTACACCCTTATGATTTGATGCATGGATGGCTTCTGACTTGCTGGTGGCAGTAAACATGATGGCAATGGGCACCAGCCCTTCTTTTCTTGCCTGTTCGGCATAAGCGGCATATTTGGCGCTTGCAGTAGATTCACCTTTATAGGCAGCTTTCAGGTTGGTAATGGTTTTTTCATTCCCACCCATCCCGAACCCTGCTAATAAGCATACGGCCAGGATTGATAATGTGATTCTTTTCATAAACAAGTTGTTTAAAATTATGAATTACGGATTACGAATTGAGTTATAAAGTTTGTAAAGTTTTTAAAGTTATAAAGTACCATAGACCTTTTTACTCACCAATTCACCAGTTCACTACTTCACCAGTTTTTTATTTCGCTACATATAATTAATCACCAGTGCTCCGCCGAGATAACCGGTAATCCCCACAAATACAAATGCGAGGAAGAAGATTCCCATTGCAACATATTTCAGGTTGGTTTCCTCTTTTTTGAGGTAAACAATGAGTATCCTGAAAAAAGCAGCCAGGATGATGGCGACCAAGGTCAGCGTCGCAAAAAGTTCATGTTGCTCGCGCAGGGAGGCTGCTTCCTCAGGCACTTCACCCGTCAGGAAATAGCCTGTCCCGAAGGCAACGATGGCAGCCAATACTCCCAATACCTCAAGATATAGACCCATGGTTGAAAGGCATTTTTCTTTTTTAAAGAGAAGGCTTGCAATGTCTGCAAGGAAACCGACCATGATGATCGCGATCGGGAAATGTACCACCATCGGGTGGAGATGACTGCTATCGAACATAGGTATGAATTTTCAAACAAATATAATAAAAAATCTGTTTGAAAATAATAATGAAGAAAATTCAATCGTACGCTATGCTAAAGTGTTACAAAAAATCATGAATAATAGTTTTCAACAAACGAAATCCTAGCCCGATTTTCCGTAATTTTACCATTCCGGAACAAGCAGAAATTTCTCCTCCGGAGATTCTCTCAAATCCATTACCAGGAAAGGTTTTAGGAAAGGCACCATGGTCGACTTCGTTCATCTTCATGTACATTCGCAGTTCTCCATCCTCGATGGCGCATGCAAGCTTCCCGATATGATCGAGAAGGCAATTACCGACGGGATGCAGGGTGTAGCGGTGACCGACCATGGAAATATGTTCGGCATCAAGGAATTTCATGATGAAGCCTGCAAACATGAGGGATTTAAACCGATCATCGGGTGTGAAACCTATGTGGCCCGCCGGAGTCACAAGGACAAGAGCGAAGTTATCGATCGTAAAGGGGACCATCTCATCCTCCTGGCAAAAAATTTTAAAGGCTACCAGAATCTCAGCCGGTTGATCTCACTCTCCTGGATCGATGGGCATTATTATAAACCGAGGGTCGACAAGGAACTCCTGAAACTTTACAGTGAAGGGCTGATTGCATCTTCCGCCTGCCTGGCGGGAGAGATCCCACGAGCGATCCTTGCAGGTACTCCTGAAAAGGCCATCCATGCCATCAACGAATACAAAGAGATTTTCGGGGAGGATTTCTACCTCGAGCTGATGCGCCACCCTGCAACCGATCCCACCCGGGATTCCAGTGTTTTTAAACGCCAGTCCATCGTGAACGAGGCACTGTTGGAATTTTCTAAGAAAACCGGCGTAAAACTTATTGCAACCAATGATGCGCATTTCCTCAATGAACAGGATGCCGATGCACACGACCGCCTCCTATGCCTGAATACCGGGAAAGACCTGGATGACCCGACCCGGTTGCGTTACACAGGGCAGGAATGGTTCAAGACAAGGATTGAGATGCAGGAATTGTTCAGGGATGTGCCGGAAGCGCTTGAAAATACAATGGAAGTCTTTGGAAAAATTGAATGCTATCAGCTGAACCGTAAACCGATCATGCCCGATTTCCCTATACCGGAAGGCTATGCAGATGCAGACGAATACCTTCGTCACCTCACCTATGAAGGCGCTACAAAACGTTATCCGGAGATCACTCCAGCGATCACTGAACGAATCGAATACGAGTTGCAAACCATTAAGGAAATGGGGTATCCCGGATATTTTCTCATCGTGCAGGATTTCCTGCGAGCTGCCAGGGAAATGGATGTCTCGGTTGGGCCCGGCCGTGGTTCTGCTGCAGGTTCTGTCGTTGCCTATTGCACCCGTATCACCGATATTGATCCCCTCAAATACGACCTGCTCTTCGAGCGTTTCCTCAGTAATGACCGGGTTTCCATGCCGGATATTGATATTGACTTTGATGAGGACGGCAGGGACAAAGTGGTGAAATGGGTGGTTGAAAAATATGGCAAGGACAAAGTTGCCCAGGTCATCACCTTTGGGACCATGGCTGCTAAAATGGCCATCCGCGATATCTCCAGAGTTCAGAAACTCCCACTGGCCGAGGCCAACATGCTTGCAAAACTGGTTCCGGATAAGCCAAAGATCACGCTGAAACAAGCCTATAAAGAAGTCCAGGAACTTGATGAAGCAAGGCGATCCAATAATCCTCTTGTTGCAGAAACCCTCAAATTTGCCGAGATCCTCGAAGGTTCAGTACGTCACACCGGCCTTCATGCCTGCGGAATCATCATCGGGAAACACAACCTGATCGACCACATTCCTGTAACCACCTCCAAAGATTCCGCAACGCTTCTTGTTACACAATACGACGGGGAACACATTGAAAAGGTCGGCATGCTCAAGATGGACTTCCTTGGATTGAAGACCCTTGCCATTATCAAAGATGCCCTAAAGAACATCAAGCGGTCAAAGTCGATCGAAGTGGATATGGAGACGATTCCATTTGACGATCCGCTGACATACCAGCTGTTCAGCCAGGGTAAGACTACCGGCATCTTCCAGTTTGAATCGGATGGAATGAAGAAATACCTGAAGGAACTCAAACCTAACAGGATCGAGGACCTGATCGCCATGAACGCTCTTTACCGCCCGGGACCCATGGAGTATATTCCAAGGTTCATCAACCGAAAACACGGCAGGGAAAAGATCGAGTACGACGTGCCGGCCATGGAAAAGTACCTGAAAGATACCTATGGCATTACCGTTTACCAGGAACAGGTGATGTTGCTTTCAATGGAACTGGGTGGTTTTACAAGGCTCGAGGCCGATGGCCTGAGAAAAGCCATGGGAAAGAAAATCGAAGCGGATATGGCGAAACTTCAGCCGAAGTTCTTTGATGGCTGCAAGAAGAATGGGATATCGGAAGTAGTTTCCAGGAAAATATGGACGGATTGGGAATCTTTTGCCCGGTATGCCTTCAATAAATCACATTCCACCTGCTATGCCTATGTCGCATACAGGATGGCCTACCTGAAAGCACATTACCCGGGTGAGTTCATGTCCGCGGTATTGAGCCGGAACATGCACGACATAAAGGAAATCACGAATTTTATCGAGGAATGCAAACGCATGGGCATTGATGTACTCGGACCCGACATCAATGAAAGTGAACAGCACTTCGTGGTGAATAAAAAAGAGCAGATCCGGTTCGGCATGGCCGGGATTAAAAATGTAGGTGAAAATGCCGTTCAGAGCATCATCGAGGAACGAACCGAAAACGGCCCGTTCAAAGACATCTTCGACTTCCTGGCACGGGTCGACCTTCGATCGGTCAACAAAAGAAGCCTTGAATCCCTTGCAAAAGCAGGAGGTTTCGACAGTTTTCCCGGCACTCACCGTGCGCAGTATTTTTATAAAATTCCGGGCGAAGAGATCCTCTTCCTTGAAAAGTTGATCAGGTATGCGAATGATGTGCAGACAAGAGCTTCTTCCAAACAACATTCCCTCTTTGGAGGTGAACAGGAGGCTATGCTTCCCAAAATCGAACTTCCGGTATGTGCTCCCTGGAAGAAAATGGATCAGCTTAAATTTGAGAAAGAGATCATCGGCTTTTATATGTCAGGACATCCGCTGGATGAGTACAGGCTTGAAATCGAAAATTTCTGTACTGTATCGGTAAGTGAATTGAAAGCCGACATGAAATTATTTAAGGGCAGGGAGGTTGTATTTGCAGGGATCATCACTGAAGCAACGCAACGTACGGGCAAAACCGGTAAGCCTTTTGGCACTTTTATCGTGGAAGACTATTTTGATTCCATCCAGATCATGTTGTTTTCCGAAGAATTTCTGAAGATGAAACATTTTCTTGAGGTCGATTCCTTTGTCCACATCAAGGCCAAAGTGGAGTCAAGGTATGATGCACCCGATCAAATGAATCTACGTATTAATTCTGTAACAATGCTCCAGGAAGTATTTGAAAAGTTTGCCAAAAGCATCACGGTTGCACTTTCCTTGAAGGATGTGACGAAAGAGAATATTGCGTTCCTGCATTCCCTGGCCAAAAAGCATAAAGGAAAAAACCTACTGCGTATCCAGGTTAAGGATGAAGAAGAAAAGCTCAACATTGAACTTCCTTCAAAAAAAATCCGTGTTGAAGCAAAAGAGTTCTCCCGTGGATTGACTAATGCGCCGGAGTTCAGTTTTAAAATCAACTGATCAAAAATTTTTAATCGTATCTTTGTACCACTGCCCTATCGGATATCAGAGTTCAGACTTCGGACATCAAATATCGAACATTTACATAAAAAAATAACCCGAGAAATTATGGTTCACACACTCACAGATGCCACCTTTGAGGAACAGGTTATCCAGTCGGATAAATTAGCTGTAGTTGACTTTTCAGCCGAATGGTGCGGCCCTTGCCGCATGGTTTCCCCCATCATTCATGAATTGGCTGATGAATATGATGGCCGTATCGTAACCGGCGAAGTTAACGTTGATGAGAATCCGCAAGTTACTATGAAATACAAAGTCAAGAATATTCCGACTGTTCTCTTTATCAAGAACGGGGAAGTTGTCGACAAACAAGTTGGCGCAGTTCCCAAGTCAACTTACAAGAATTTGGTGGAGAAGTATATTTAAGGTGAAGGGTGAATAGTGAAGGGTGAAAGGTAAGATACTTACTCATACTATCCAGCATACAGCATCCAGCATCCAGAATCTGTCTGTCTGAAATATAAAAATAGAATCTAGATATGCCCTTTGTGCTTGATCAATCCAGAGTACAATCGTTCGGTTCGCTCGAATTCATCGCGAGGCAGGTCGTGGAAGGATTTATCACCGGACTTCATAAGAGCCCCTTTCATGGTTTTTCTGTTGAATTTGCCGAGCATCGCCAGTACAATGTGGGAGAATCGGTAAAAAATATCGACTGGAAACTTTATGGACGGACCGATCGCCTGTATTCGAAGCGATACGAAGAGGAAACGAACCTCCGTTGCCAGATCCTTATCGATAATTCCTCTTCGATGTATTATCCGGTCATTGAGAATCCCTCCATCGATCATCCAAACAAGATTACCTTTTCGATCTACGTTGCTGCCGCGTTGATTTACCTTTTCCACAAACAACGGGATGCAGCCGGCATCAGCATATTTTCGGATACCATCGAACTTCATACCCTGGCAAAATCCAGCTCGGTTCATCACAAATATCTTTACGGAGAGCTGGAACGGATGCTGAACCCCATCTCACCTGATCAATATAAGAAAACTGCCGCTGCAGATGCACTTCATCAACTGGCTGAACAGATTCACAAACGTTCGCTGGTGATCATTCTCAGCGACATGATGGAAAGCAATGCACAGACGGAAGAATTATTTTCTTCCCTTCAACATCTGAAACACAACAAACACGAAATCGTTTTATTTCATGTTACCGACAAAAAGAAAGAACTCGATTTCGATTTCGAAAATCGTCCCTACCGGTTCATTGACCTTGAAAGCGGGGAAGACCTGAAAGTTTTTCCGGCCAAGGTCAGGGAACAATATACCAAAGCCATCGCCAGGTACAAGACCGAACTCAGACTTCGTTGCGCACAGTACCACATTGACTTCGTGGAAGCAGATATCAACGCCGGCTTTGAGCATGTGCTGCTTCCCTACCTGGTGAAAAGAAGCAAATTATTCTGAAAGTTTCCTTTTTGAAATTTGAGTCTCACGAAAAAATGTGAAAACAGGTCAGACCGGATGATGGTGCTTGATCTCCTTGGCCATCCGGAGAATGATCCGGTCGGCAATGCCCACAAGTTTATAATAGGACTTGAAGATCAACTTTCCATGATGTTCGCACCGCACATAAGCCCCATATAGCTTGCAAGGTTTCTCCCGCTCGAAATGAATGAAATAATCCAGTTCGCCCACCGGGTCGAAAACCGGAAAGGGAGTTGGAATATGGATATCAAGGGTGTGATAGAAGGGTGAAATGCTGGTATTTTTGCTGATCGTTTCATCGATCTCTTTTTCGATTTCGGTCTCCGGCTGGCTAATGCTCCTGAGCAATGCCTGTGAAGCATAGGAAACAGCAAAGAGAAAATGGGCCACATCCTTGTCTTCAGCCCCAATCAGCTGCATGAATTTCCTGACCTGTTCCGGTTTTACTTCCAATCTGCGAAGAATGCCTTCATGATCTGTTTTGAACCCGGTTTCCTTAACCGACAATCGCGTATATTCGTTATTTGAGGTTAGTGTATCCTTACAATTGATGGCTGAAAGCCTGATCTCAGAAGGATTGTCGTTATAAGAGGAAGTGCAGAGTGTGACAAAATCACCGGCACTTAACAGGGAATTGAATAAAACCTTCAGGGATTTGGCATGATTCTTCAGAAAACCGGCAGAAAGATTAACGGTTAGTGACAGTGCAAACATTCCCGGAACTATGACGCGCTTACCCAGTTTTGCCATGACTAACGGATTATGGATCTCGTTGGTGTCCAAAGTAGCACGACAAAACTCAATGATCTCTGTATCCCGGAAAATAATTTTTTTTTGCTTCATTTACTTGAGTACAATTTCTTCGATAACATTTGCTTTTACTTCATCATTCAGTGCACCGACGATCTTTGACCGGGAAAAAGACAACTCCTGCCGCAAGGCAGCTGAATCAACCTTCACAAAAAGGATCCGGTTCCGGATATACAATCCATGGGTATGTTTTTCCACCATCGGCCCTACAATCTTTCCCCACGACTGAATCACTTTGGTTTCGTTCAGCTTATCTTCAAGGTGATATGAGTGCAGGAATTCGCGGATAGCGTCCCCCAGCGATTGGTCGTTGGATCTTGGCATGAAGAACTTTTGGCAGTCAAAGGTACGAAATTCAGCCTTGGTTTATGGTGGAAATCTTGAATATTTTATGATCTATGGCCATACTGTCAAAAATCTTCCGGATCCGTTCTTCCGAGGTGTCGGTAATGAACACCTGCCCGAAATTGTTCTCACTTACCAGGCTGATGAGTTGCTGCACACGAAGGTCGTCGAGTTTGTCAAACACATCGTCCAGAAGCAATACCGGCTTATACCCTTTAATACCTTTGATGTAATCAAACTGTGCCAGTTTGAGGGCGATCACAAAGGATTTTTGCTGCCCTTGTGATCCAAATCGCTTGACAGGATAACCCGAGATCATGAATTCCAGGTCATCCTTGTGAATCCCAACAGTTGAGAATTGTGCTGAACGGTCGCGGGATACTGCATCCGCCAGGAGGGCGCTGAATCCGCCTTCGCTCAATTGCGAAAGGTAACGAATATCCACAGGTTCATCGGCACAACTGATAAAGCTGAAATAATGACGGAAGATGGGAATGAACCGTTCGAGGAAGGCCTTTCGTTTTTCATAGATGTCCGTTCCCAGCCTTATCATCAGTTCATCCCAGATTTCAAGTTCACTGGAGGCGTAATAATGCTTCTCGGAAAAGGCTTTCAGCAAAGCATTTCGCTGAAACAGCGCCTTGTGGTAGTTGATCAGGTCATCGAGGTAAAATTTATCGAATTGTGATATCACGCTGTCGATGTACTTCCTCCTGATCTCGCTTCCTTCATTTATCAGGTCACGGTCATAGGGTGAGATCATTACCAACGGAAACTCCCCGATGTGATCTGCCAGCCGTTCATATTCTTTTTTGTTCAAAAGAAATTTCTTCCGGTGGTTTCGTTTCTGGATGCATTGAATATGATCAGTCGAATCGTCATTACGGATGCAGGTTCCGTGTATGGCGAAATAATCCTCCTGGTGGCGGATATTCTGGCTGTCGATCGGGTTGAAGTAACTCTTACAGAACGAAAGGTAATGAATGGCATCCAACAAGTTGGTTTTCCCGACCCCGTTGTTCCCGACGAAACAGTTGATCTTATCCGAAAACTGGTAATCAGCCTGTGAATAATTCTTAAAGTTCGTTAACGAAAGTTTTTTAAGGTACATAGTCAGACATTAATGTTACGGATTTCGGCTGCTACCTCCTCCATCAGCCACATCGGGGTGGAGGTCGCACCACAAACGCCGACATTGCAGACTTTGAAAAACCATTCCCTTCGAAGATCTTCCTTTCCGGATACAAGGTGCGTATTGGGGTTCACATCTTTACAAACCTGATAAAGGATCATCCCGTTTGAGCTTTTCTTTCCGCTGACAAAGATCACCGCTTCAAATTTCCCGGCAAACCTCTGTAACTTCCCGGAACGGTTTGATACCTGCCGGCAGATCGTGTCGTTCCAACGGAAATCGATATTTCCTCCAGGCGTCACTGATTCCATCCGTTGCCGGATCTTTTCAATGATCTCCTGGAAACCGTTGACACTCTTGGTTGTTTGGGAATACAGGTGGACCGGCCTCCTGAAATCGATCTTGCCAAGGTCATCCTCGCTTCCAATTACAATGGCTTTCCCCAGCGTTTGCCCCCGCAACCCGTTGACTTCAGCATGACCTTCTTTTCCATAGATCACGATCTGGCCACCTTTATCCTGCATCTCCTCGAATCCATAACGGATCTCATTCTGAAGGTTCAGCACGATGGGACAGGATGCATCGATCAGCTCAAGGTTGTTTTTCAAAGCGATACGGTAGGTTTCGGGTGGCTCACCATGAGCGCGGATCAATACCTTGCAATCGTGCAGCTGGTCGAGTTCATCGTGTTCGATGATGATCAGCCCCATATCCTTCAGCCTTTTTACCTCCATGTTATTGTGAACAATATCACCGAGACAATAGAACTTATCACTCTTTGCCAGTTCCCGTTCGGCGATTTCAATGGCATAAACAACGCCAAAGCAAAATCCGGAATGAGGATCGATCGTTACATTCATAATCGAAATATGATAAGGCAAAGGTACAAAAACAAGTTGGACAGGCGGACAGGCGGACAGGCGGACAGGCGGACAAGTTGGACAGGTCGGAGAAACGACGTTAATCTCCTGCATATAATTTTCTTCCCCTGGTTTCCGGGAAGGTCCAGATCCAGGCGCCGGTAAGCAGGGCAAATACGGCTGCCAGCGAGATTCCTCCGCCCAGTCCATATTTCATTGCGATTATGGAAATGATGACCGGGGTGAAGAATTGGATTCCTCTTGCAAGATTAAAAGCGGATCCCATGGCAGTGCTGCGGATCGAAGTTGGAAAAAGTTCTGAAAACAGCGAGCCGAATCCGCCGAACATGCCGGTACCAAATCCAACCATGAACATAAAGAAAAGTATAATAAACGGGTACATCACAATATTATCCCAGAAAATGGTCACCATGACTAATCCCAGCGCCATGATAACAGAATAAATGCTATAAGCCGGACGTCTTCCCAGCCGGTCTGCCACGAGACCAAAAATGAGGTATCCGAGAAATCCCCCTGTTTGTGTGACCAGGATCCAGAAGGCTGATTTCGTAAGTGTAAAGTTCCTTTCCGTATGAAGGTAGCCAGGCATCCATGAGTACGTCAGCCAGTATGCCGACATATCAAAGATCGCCAGTACCAAGCCGAGGATGAAATATTTCCGGTTTGCTTTTGAGAAGAGTATTTGAAATTGCCGGAGACCGGTATTCCCTTTTTCTCTGACCGTTGCAAGTCCCGATTGAATGATCTTTTTCCGGCGCAACCAAAGGTCGGATTCCGGTAAGTGTCTTCGTATAAACAGCACCAAAATAGCAGGAAGCAGGGAAATAAAGAAACATGCTCTCCAACCGATGACAGGTGAAATCAGTCCTCCCACGATTGAGGCAAGGGCAATTCCGATCGGTGCGCCGGTTTGCATCATGGCGCAATATCGCCCGCGGACTTTTGCAGGAAATGTTTCACCGATATACGTCTGCCCGGTTCCCCATTCTCCACCGACACCCAGCCCGGTAAGTATCCGGAACACCATTAATAGCCAGAAGCTGCCAGCCATTCCCGATAGAAATGTACCAACCGAATAAGTCAATATTGTCAATTGCAGTATCGGTCTACGACCGAAACGATCTGACAAAATCCCAAAGATCACACCTCCGACAGCGGTTGCTGCCAATGAAGCGCCAAGAACATATGACATTTGCAGATTTGTAAAATTGTATTCCCTGGAGATGGGGATCAATAAAAAAGTGAACAGGATCAGGTCATAAAAATCAAAGACCCAGCCGGCCCAGCTCATCGCCAAAATCTTATAATGGCGGGAGGTTAATTTTTCATATTCGTTAAGAAGCTTTGGCTGTGTATCAGAGGACAAAGGAACAGGATGTTCAGGCATCGGATCAGGATTTGTTTCAGAATTATTCCAGGACAAAGATAAAATTTCTCTTTTAGTAAATTCAGTAAACAATAATCATTCATTATAATTTTAGAAAGATGAGTTTGGAAAGTTTGTAAAGTTTTTAAAATTTATAGAGTTTCGATAACCTGACGAAAAAATAGTTCGCACTGGTGTGCAAATGTTAGGTTAAGTTCTTATCATTTTTGCATTATATAGGATTCATAATATGCCAGTTACGATATTTAATTAATTTACGTTTTACCTCAATTGATATCTGTGAGTATAGTATGTATATTTGTACGGATAATTGAATGGTATTTCAGGTCCTTCTAATTTACAGGTTTTATGAAAAGACTAGGATTTATCCTATGCTCTGTAGTCAACTACGTGTTTTGCCTGTTATTCAATCCGGTATTTTCACAGGATCAGTCGGCATATTCTATTCTTTTTATGAACCCGGCTGATGAGAAGCCACTTGATATAGTTGAAGATTCTATTGGAATATTTTATGCAATAGGGAATGCGGGCTATGCTAATCAACCCGAGTCATTTCGGGGACTTGTATATAGGTTTAAATCACCAATTGATACAATTAGCAGGCGAGTAGCCTTTCATGATACGGTTGTACGATTTTTTAAAATTATATCAAGACAGGATGAAGATTTTCTCATTTTAGGAACTATTTCTAATCCTCCCAATTATAATGAACGCTTACTCATTGCATTCCTAGATAAGAACCTTAATATTTTATCAAGGAAGGAATATTCCATTAAAGATTACACAATGATTGATCGGATGGAATACGTAATTGGAAGAGATAATTCAATCTGGTTATATGGTAGTGTTAGCTACCACCCTGACCCTGCCATGGATTTTTTCCTCTGCAAACTTAATGCTAAAGGAGATACACTTAAAACTGGTTTTTACTATCCACATAATCCTTTAGGATATAGTGCGTTGTTTTCTCCAGATAGTTCAAAAATCTGGATTTTCGGCCAATCTTTTGACAACATCGGATGGGGAGAGAGAGTTGTCTTCGATACAAATTTTAATTTTATCTCTCAACAAACACTTCCTAATGAGATTCTCCCGAATATAAATACGCGTTGGTACTCTTCCGATAAATTTCTGTTAGGGGGATTGCATATTTTTAACAGACCCGAGCAAGATGACGACATCAGTGTTTCATTTCTCGATACTGCCTTGAATAGTTCTCCAGTTCATTATTATGGTGTATATGACACCATAGACGATCCAGGTGCAGAAAGATTCATTGATTTTCATGACCCTTCAAGAATCTTCTATGCAGGGATCCATAACCTTCAATTTTCATTTTACCCGCACGGAATTTCCTGGATCATGACTGGACTGCTTGATTCAAACTTGAATACCATTTATCAAAGAATTTATGGTGGAGACGCTTACTACATAGCATACTCACTCTTGTCGACAAAAGATGGCGGCTACGTAGTTGCCGGGGGAAGATATGATTATCATACGCAAATCAATGAAAAGGATGTAATTTTCTTAAAGTATGATTCTTCGGGCTCGTTAACAGGTATATCTTCAAAAAACAACTCTCAAATTCAATCTTTTCTATTTTACCCCAATCCCGGGAATGAGGTCATAATAGTAGATGGTCTTATGGACGGATCAGAATTTGAATTGTACAATCAACGAGGGTCGCTTGTTAGATCTCTCTTTCTTGTCAACGGGAAAAATTTCATTTCTACTGTCAAATTACAGGCTGGGGAATGTTATATCTATAAAATTACAAAATCCAAGACAATAGTATTTACAGGTAAATGGATAAAAAGATAACCTTAAAACGAACTATCATGAAATGGATATGCCGACTAAATTGACCACATCGCGCCGAAGTGGTTTGACACCTTCCCTACCATGATCTGTTACGATCCTTTCCTAGTGTATAATTGGTATAAAACCGATTTACATTTTATTTCCTTTTATTCAGCAGCTTCATTTATTTTACATTATCGTTTAGTTTGTAAAGTTTGGCCTTTATAAAAATGCATACTTTTAGAGTAACCGAGGTAATATGAATTACCCCGTGCTTTAGCGCGGGGTAATTCATATCACGAATAAACATTAAAATCACTTTTCTGTATGATTCCAAGTACGCATTATTGTGATGACCATAAAGTTTGTAAAGTCTATAAAGTTATTTGCTGAAACTTAAAGTAAGTGTAATTTAGTAGCTTCTTTAGTAGCAATAATATCATGCGTAAAATAATACTGCTAATTATCTTAACGGGATTATTGATCCAGGTCGCAACCGGCATGGCGCAACAATACAAGTCTGTCCCGGCCTATGCTTTCCATACCCTCAATTATAAAATGGACATCGACCTTTATCATTGTTTTACCGCTCCCTACCCGAATGATTTTATGGCCACCCTGGTTCATAGGGTGAAAGCCGATTCTTCTATCCAAACTATCCTGCTTAATGCAAATAATTCCTCCCTGCAGATAGATTCTGTCAGGTTGGCGGGAACTTCATTCACGTATTCAAACAACCTGCTGGCTGTCAACCTCAATCGCATTTACCAACCAGGCGAAATATTTGATATTAAGATCTTCTACAAGCATCTGGATGTGGACGATGGTGCTTTCTTTGCAGGAAACGGCATGGTTTTCACGAATTGTGAACCCGAGCGGGCACGTTTCTGGTTTCCCTGTCATGATGTTCCTTCCGATAAGGCGACCTTCGACCTTACGGTCAAAACCCCTGTCAATATCACACTGGGATCGAACGGGATCCTGGCAGACTCCACAATTCATGGCGATACGCTGTATTATCACTGGATCAGCACCGACCCGCTGGCAACCTATCTTGCGGTGATCGCTGCTGCAGACAATTACCTGCTGAAAATCCTTTACTGGCATAAGTTATCAAATCCTTTCGACAGCATCCCGATCCGCTTCTATTACCGGCCAGGTGAAGATCCCGATCCGGTCGCCAATGTCATCATTCCCCTGACAGACTTTTATTCGCAAACCTTTTGCGAATATCCTTTTCAGAAAGCAGGGTTTGCCAGCATGAATGAACTCTTTTATGGCGGCGGAATGGAAAACCAGACACTGATCAGCCTTTGTTCCACTTGCTGGCGTGAATCGCTTGCTGCCCATGAATATGCCCACATGTGGTTCGGCGACCTGATCACCTGCGCTACCTGGTCGGATATTTGGCTGAATGAGGGGTTTGCCACCTGGACGACCGTGTATTGGCAGGAACATAATCAGGGGTATGCATCGTATAAATCCTTTCTCATCAACCTGTATGCGAAACCATATCTCGCCAACAACCCGGGGTTTGCCATTGCAGATTCTTCGTGGGCACATCGAACACCATCCTTCGACACTCTTTTCAACACCTACATTACTTATGAAAAAGGCGCCTGTATGGTCCACCAACTGAGGTATGTTCTCGGAGATTCACTGTTCTTCAGCGTTCTGAAGGCTTATGTCAAGGATACAACCCTTCGCTACAAATCGGCAACGATCGGCGACCTGATGAACGTGACCAACAATGTTACCGGAACGAATTACGACTGGTTTTTCCACGACTGGGTCTTTCAACCGAATCACCCGAAGTACCAGAACACTTATGATATCCAGCAAAATGTGACAAGTTCATTTACATTGCGCTTCCTGGCACAACAAACCCAGGCAGATCCATCCTTTTTCCGCATGATCCTTCCACTGAAGATTGTCTTCGCCGATAGCACCGATACGATTGTCCGTGTGATGAATACCATCAACAACCAGTTATTTTCTTTTACTTTCGGAAAGCAACCCGTTCGCCTGGTCTTTGACCCCGATACCAACATCATGCTGAAGGAAGGATCAACGGGGCTTGGAATCATTAATATTCCCGGCGATTCCGTTCCTTTCAACCTGTTTCAAAACGTTCCCAATCCCGCCGGTAATAATACAGACATTCCATACTTTCTCCAATATCCCATGCATGTCACACTGGAAATTATTGACATTTCAGGAAAATCCATTGCTTTTCCGTACAATGAATACAAACCCGCAGGAAGATTTATTTTCACACTTGATTGTTCGGGACTTCGACCGGGAACTTACTTTTATCGGATGAAAGCCGGAAAGTACAAGATGACGAAGAAGATGGTAATCATGCCATCAAAAGATTGAATTGAGCCATCTAAATGAGGATTGTTTTTCACTTCATCCGTAAACTGCGGAACATTTTTCTCCTGCATCCCGATTATGAAAACCGGGTTTACGGGCTAGATATCATGCGGGCGCTTGCCATAATTTTCGTGGTGCTTGAGCATGGACTGATGCTAGACAAAGCCAATACCACTTTCCCATGGATCAAACTGATCAACGGAGTGGAATTGTTTTTCGTACTCAGCGGTTTTCTGATAGGTAGTATGCTGATCAGGATATTTGAGAAGTCAGATTCCTTTGGAATAAAAACGATGGGCAGATTCTGGATCCGTCGCTGGTTTAGAACACTCCCAAATTATTACCTGGTACTCCTGATCAATATTTTCATCGTTTATTTTGGGATTATCCATGAAGATTTCTCTCAATTCAACTGGAAATTCTTCTTTTTCCTGCAGAATTTTTCAGGGCCTTTTACGGATTTCTTCTGGGAATCATGGAGTCTGAGCATCGAAGAATGGTTTTATCTCATCTTCCCGATGCTTCTTGGACTTATTTTCCTGCTGTTGAAAGTCTTCAGGGTACAAAAGAAATACATCTTCCTGATTTCAATTCTTATTCTGTTGTTTGTGCCATTATTACTAAGGATTTTCATTGCTTCCAGGTTCACGGTGAATGAATTTTACCTCGGGACCCGGATACAAAAAGTGGTGATCTATCGCCTCGACAGTATTGCCCTGGGCCTCCTGGCCGCATTCATCCAGCGATGGTACCCTGTATTCTGGCATAGATCAAGGAACATCAGTTTTATCATCGGAATTGTTGCCTGTTATATCATTCTTTACATTCATTGGCCACCGGATCTTTTTTTCACAAAAGTCTTCCGGATCTTCATCGAAAGTTTCTGCTGTTTTCTTTTATTACCCAAATTCGAAAGTATCCGTAAAGGTCCGAAGATCCTGATCAGGTTTTTCACTCATATCAGCCTGATCTCCTATTCTATGTACCTGCTGAACCTTGCTGTTATTTCCGAAGTGCTCTATGTCAACTTCCCTCCCCGAGGTCCGCATACTGCCTGGGCATTATACGGCGTATACTGGATCCTCGTCCTCATCTTCTCCACACTGCTTTATAAATATTATGAAAAGCCGATGATGGATCTCAGGGACAGGTTCAGGAAATAAAATATCCGCCAAATCATCAATTATTTCATACTTTTGATTTTCCATAATCTGGATACACTGCTATTCTGAATAGTTGTCATTAAGAGATCCAGGCAATTAATCCTCAAAATTTTATGTGAAGGTTATATGTACCTGATTAACCTGAAATCCCTGGAAAAAATTCCACCAGTTTTGAATAGCTGGATCATCTAAAGATTAAAACAAAAAAATGAAACACTTCTTCTCTCCTTTCTTCAACCCGGTCAAGTTGGTAAAAGCCTATCGTTTTCACAAAAAGACCGGCCGGTACGACAGGACAGTGAATGATCTGGAGTTAAAACTGTATTCGAAGATCCTGAAAAATGACATGCTTCACTTAGGGTATTTTGACGATGTCAATACCGCTCCCGAATTTATCTCCATCGGGCACCTTGAGCAGGCACAGTACCGTTATGCAGAGATCATTGCCGAACAGATCCTCGACAAGGACCTTCCAGTTCTCGACGTGGGTTGCGGCATGGGAGGCTTGTCGAATTTCCTGCTCACCAAAGGGATCAATGTGGAGGCGCTTACACCCGACCGGAACCAGATCGACTACATCGAAAGGCTGGAACATGGCCCTGTTTGTCATCACAGCCGGTTTGAAGATTTCAGGACAGAGAATAAATATGGTACAATAATCAACTCCGAATCCTTACAATATCTGAACCTGGATAAAACCTTTCGTAAGGTTGATCATATCATTCTTCCGGGAGGAAGATGGATCATCACAGATGTATTCCGGAGACATGAGGAATCATCCAATCAATCAGGTCACCGCATCGGGGATCTTCTATGCAGGATCAAAGAACATGGATGGAAGATCGCCTATGAACGGGATATTACGCCGAATATATTGCCGACGCTGAAACTACTCCACATGTATGTGGACCGTTACCTGATTCCGCTGTCGCATTATGCAGAAGAGAAATTTACCTACAAAAAAGCCTGGCTGTTCTACCTTACAAAAAATATCCGGCAAGCCATCTTCGTAAAATCAAAGAAAGAGATTCTTGCAATCCAGCCCGAACTTTTCGTCGCAGAGAAGAAATACATGCTTTATGTTCTTCAAAAGGAGATACCTTCTTCTTAAATAATTCCTTTATCCTAAAATCCGTATTATTAATATTTATGGAGGTGTAAAATGAAAAAGCTCTTTTCTCTTTCCCTATTTACGATTATCAGTTTTTACATTTCGGGCCAGAGCATTGTTGTTACAACGAATCTATGGAGCAATGTGCTTTCGCTTGAACCATCCGGCCAATTGTTTACAGAGAAAATCAAATTCACGACCGACACAACAATCAATCTCGTCACTTACAAAGTCGTGGAGCGGACGCTTGACAAGAATCAATTGAACTGGAACAACTATGGATTTATCCGGGAAGATGCTAATAAACGGGTGTATTACAAACTCAATGCATCCGGCCCGGAGAAATTGCTGTATGACCTTGACCTTGCCCTTAATGATTCCATCCTCGCCTTCGGGGTCAATACATTCAATTTCACCGCTTTCCTTGATTCGACAATGTATCATGTCACCGCGATTGACAGCATGCTGATCGGGAACAATTACCGAAAACAACTGCATTTAAGTGGTTTCATGGGTGGTTCACTGGTCGAAGCAACACAATGGATCGATAGCATGGGAGGTATAAGCGGAATACTTCATAACTGGAATCTGAAGGTTGGGGAAGATGGATATGGTTTACTTTGTTTTGAAGAGAATGGGATCCTTAAATACCATAATCCTTTTTACACGGATTGTTATGTAGCCACTGGTATAAAATCACTTTGCAACCTGGAACTCACGGTATCGGTTAATCCTAATCCAATTACAGATATCTCTACGGTCAGAATCAACGGGATGAAGAAAAACACAGAAATCGTCGTCCGGTTCTACAATTCATTGGGAGAAAATGTTCTGACAAAGAGTACTACGAATGAATTTCAGCTACGAAAAAGCGAATTACCATCAGGGATCTATCTTTTGACTGTTCAATCAATGGAAGGAACTTTTGCATCCCGAAAAATTGTGATCAGGTAAGGATTCCTAAAAAGTCTGATTTATTTTCCGCCTTTCAGTCCCAGGATTTGTTCTTCCAAAACATGGATCCGCTCTTCGGCGTCGGATTTCTTTTTCCTTTCCGCATCAACGACTTTCTCCGGGGCTCCGCTTACAAACTTATCATTTTCCAGCTTTGCGCCCACTGACTGTAAAAATCCCCTGGTATAGTTCAGTTCTTCTTCCAGTTTTGCGATCTCTGCGCCGATATCGATGTTCTGGGTGATCGGGATATAGAACTCCGTATTCCGTATGATGAACGAAATGGAATCCGGGATTTTTTCGTCAATATAACCTAATTCACTGATGTTGCAGAGTTTTGAAACAATGCCATCAAGGGTAGTATCGGGTTGTTCATTATAATTTTTTTTAATAAAAAGCCGGATGGGATCTTTAAAAGGAATATTTTTCTCCTTGCGTACCGTCCGGATCTGTGTGATCACATCTTCGGCAAAGGCAAACTTAGTGATCAATTCAGGCTCCCGGTTCAGGACTCCAGGCAGTAGTTCATACATGATCGTTTCATTCTCTTTCCTTTCCCGGATATAATGCCAGACCTCTTCTGTAATGAATGGCATAAATGGATGAAGAATGCTGACCAGTTTCTCCAGCAGTCTGATGGTGGTTTCGTAAGTTTCCTTGTCGATGGGCTGCTGGTAGGCAGGCTTGATCATCTCCAGGTACCAGGAACAGAAATCATCCCAGATCAGTTTATAAATGGTCATCAGGGCTTCTGAAAGGCGGTATTTATCAAACTGCTCTTCCAGGTTGATGATGGCTTCCGACAGGATCGCATTGAACCAATGGATCGATACTTTATTCGTTTCCGGTTGCACCAGGTTTTCGTCTACCTGCCATCCTTTCACCAGTCGTAATGCATTCCATATTTTGTTGCTAAAATTCCTTCCCTGCTCAATCAGGTTTTCATCAAAAAGGAGATCATTTCCTGCCGGGGAACAAAGTAACATTCCCACGCGGACGGCATCCGCTCCATTCACCCGGATCAGTTCCAGAGGTTCCGGTGAGTTACCCAGCGATTTCGACATCTTCCTCCCCTGTCTATCCCTCACCATCCCGGTGAAATAAACATCTTTGAACGGAATCTGTCTCCGGTATTCCCACCCTGCCATGATCATCCGTGCAACCCAGAAGAAAATAATGTCGGAAGCCGTGATCAGTGCACTGGTTGGATAGTAATATTTTATATCAGGGTTCTCAGGGAACCGGATTCCGTCAAAAACAGAGATCGGCCACAACCAGGAGGAGAACCAGGTATCCAACACATCCTGATCCTGAACCAGGTCAGTCAGTTCAAATGTTGATCCCGGGAATTTGGCTTTTGCAATCTCAAGCGCTTCATTATTCGACTTTGCAACTACAAATTCGCCATTGGGCAGGTAAAAAGCTGGGATCTGCTGTCCCCACCAGAGTTGTCGTGAGATGCACCAGTCGGTAACATTCTCCATCCAGTGGCGGTACATGTTCTTGTATTTTGCGGGATGAAACCGGATGGCATCTTTCTCCACCAGTTCCAGCGCCGGTTTTGACATCTCCTTCATCCGCAGGAACCACTGCTGCGAGATCCTCGGCTCGATCACCTCATCGGTACGTTCAGAATAACCGACTTTATTGGTGTATTCTTCGATCTTAACAATGTGCCCGTTTTCCTTGAGCGCTTCTGTGATCTTCTTCCTCACCACGAAACGATCTTCACCGATAAACAGCTGTGCAGCTTCACTCATGGTTCCATCGGCATTGAAAGTATCAATCACCGGTAGTTTGTGTTTGATCCCGAGATTATAGTCGTTGATGTCATGTGCAGGGGTCACCTTCAGGGCGCCTGTCCCGAATTCACGCTCCACATATTCGTCGTAGATCACCGGAATTGCGCGGTTGATGAGGGGAACAAGAACCTTCTTGTCTTTCAGATGACGGTACCGGTCATCTTCCGGGTGTACGCAGATCGCTGTATCGCCAAGGATGGTTTCAGGCCGCGTGGTGGCGATGGTCAGCCATTCGTCGCCGGTTCCTTCCACTTTATATCTTACATAATACAATTTCGAATTGACTTCCTTGTAGATCACTTCTTCATCCGATAGGGCAGTAAGGGCTTTGGGATCCCAGTTCACCATCCTTACCCCGCGATAAATCAATCCTTTATTATAAAGATCAATAAAGACGCTGATCACGGAATCATAAAGAGCTTCATCCATGGTGAAGCGGGTACGTTCCCAATCGCAGGAAGCGCCAAGTTTCTTCAATTGCTCCAGAATGATTCCTCCGTGTTTCTCTTTCCAGTCCCATGCATGCTTTATGAACTCTTCCCGCGTAATGGAAGTCTTATCAATTCCTTGTTCCCTGAGCTTTGCCACGACTTTAGCTTCGGTGGCGATGGATGCATGATCGGTGCCGGGAAGCCATTCGGCATTCTTTCCCTGCATGCGTGCACGCCTTACGAGTATGTCCTGGATGGTATTATTCAACATATGCCCCATATGAAGGACACCAGTTACGTTTGGGGGAGGTATAACGATTGTATATGGTTCCCTGTCATCCGGTTCGGAATGAAAGAAACCGTTTTTCATCCAGAAAGAATACCATTTGTCTTCAACGATCGACGGGTCGTATTTCGGGGCAAGCTCCATTTAACTTCGGTTTGGAATAATGAAGGGCAAAATTAGTAAAAAATGGCATTAGGTATTGGGCGTTAGGATTTAGGTAAGAAACTGGATGCTGGATGCTGGATGCTGGTTGTGTGGGTATTGGGCTTTAGGTATTAGGTGTTTGGCAGATAATAATTCAAGATTCAGACTTATAATTCATAATTAAAAATCACTTTACGGAACATCCAAGCAGCTTCTCCCCTTCGATGAATGCCTCGAGCCGGTCGCCGATTTTCACCGGGCCAACCCCAGAAGGGGTTCCGGTGAATATCAGGTCGCCAGTCTTCAGTGTGATGTATTTCGAGATGTAGGAAATGATGTCTTCAAAACTGAAGATCATCTCGGAGGAACTGGCTTTCTGAACGGTGATGCCGTTCATTTCAAGATGAAAACGGATATCGTGAATATCCCTTAACGCAGATTTTTCGATGAATTTTCCGAGGGGAGCGGCATTGTCAAACCCTTTGGCAACAAGCCAGGGAAGCCCTTTCTCCTTGCATTTTGTTTGAATGTCGCGAGCAGTGAGATCCAACCCGATCCCGATGGCATCAAAATAAGAAGATGCGAACCGCTTCTGGATGTTCTTTCCCACTTTGCAGATGCGAAGCACAAGTTCTACTTCATAATGGATAGCCGAACCGTAATCCGGAATAAAAAAAGGCCGGTTCCTCGTGAGGATGGAGGTATCCGGTTTCATGAAAAAAACGGGTTCGGAGGGCACAGTATGGTTCAGTTCCGAAATGTGCTCCCTGTAATTCCGGCCGATGCATAGTACTTTCATAGTTGTAACTAATCTATTTCTTTTTTTCTTTTCATATGCCCTCAGGCCGGGCGGGCCTCGTCACCGCAACGCAGTTGCGTCTGGCGCAATCTCACTTCGTTCGATGGCACCAGCCAAGACTGCTTATGCGGCGACTGTATCATTTTTTAATCTCATTTGGTTGTCGTGGGATTGATCACTTAGAAAGTGAATTTTCTCAATTTATTTGAAGTCAATCAGAATAAATCCAGTTTCACTGAATCCTTGTTGAATCCCCTCAGCTTGATCACGGTCACCACTTTCTTGGTCGAGAGGGGAAATTCACTCTTCATGATCCAGTCATAATAGGAAGGTTCATCCCGGAACACCTGGTCAACCGCTTTACCTTTGTGTTTTCCGAAATTGAAAACTTCCACGTCTTTATCATTGTAAACGATATGGCCGATCAGGTCAACATTTCGGGACGCATGCGAGAACTCAGCGAGCACTTTGATATCATTCGCAACCGGGTTGTAGGTTTTTCCTTTGCGATCTGTGATCTTCACATCCTGGTAACGATCGAGCTGAGCCAGCAGGATCTCATAAGTAGCCATGGTGTCGGCTTCAGCGCTGTGAGCATTTATAAGATCTTTTCCGCAATAGAATTTATAGGCAGCACGTAGATTCCGGGGTTCCATCTTGTGAAAGATGTTCTGGATATCGACGAAACGGCGCCCCTTCAGGTCAAAATCAATTCCTGTCCTGAAAAATTCTTCCGCAAGCAGGGGAATATCAAAGTGGTTTGAATTGAACCCGGCAAGATCACAATTATCCAGGAATTGCACCAACTCATGGGCAACCTCCGAAAATTTGGGGGCGTCTTTCACATCCTCATCGGTGATGCCATGAATGGCAACTACCTCCTCAGGAATGTGCATTTCAGGATTGATCCGTAAGGTCTTTATTTTTGAACTGCCATCCATAGCCACACGAACAATGCAGATCTCAACGATCCGGTCGGTGGACACTTTTATTCCTGTAGTCTCAAGGTCGAAGAAGGCAATCGGGCGGGTCAGGTTCAGGTTCATTTCAGAGGTTCTGGTTTGTATCGAAGTTTTCAAGGTAGAAAACCATTTTATTTAAGAATAGTCCGCCCAAGGCGCCATCAATAACGCGATGGTCATAAGTGATTGAAAGGATCATCATGTGCCGGATCATGATGGCATCACCGGAAGGAGTTTCTACGACAACCGGTCGCTTTTTGATTGACCCCACGGCGACAATTGCAGTCTGTGGCTGGTTGATGATAGGCGTTCCGGCAAGTGTACCGAATGAACCGAGGTTGGTCAGAGAAATGGTACCACCGGTGATCTCATCCGGTTTCAGCTTTGAGGCCCGTGTCCTCTCTGCCAAATCCGTGACATCGCGCTGGATCCCGAAAAGGTTCTTCTGATCTGCATTCCTGATCACAGGAACGATCAGGTTGAAATTGGGTAACGAAACAGCCATTCCCACATTGATATCTTTATGAATGAGGACCCGGGTTCCGTCAACGGAGGCATTTACCTGCGGGTAGTCCCGTACTGCCTTAGCAATAGCTTCAATGAAAACCGGAGTGAACGTCAGTTTCAGTCCTTGTCTTTTGAAAAAATCATCTTTGTGCTGATCCCGCCAGGTAACGATCTTCGTCATGTCAACCTCAACAAAAGAGGTAACATGCGGTGATGTCTGAACCGATTTTACCATATGGCCGGCGATCAGTTGCCGGACACGGTCCATTTCTATGACCTGGTCTTCACCGGTGAATGGGATTGAAGATTGAGTGTGCTGGGCACCCGGTATTGGGTGTTGGGTATTGGGTGTTAGGTATTGGGTATTGGGTATTGGACTCTGGATACTTGAGGTCGGGATACTTGCCGTTGCTCTTGTTGCAATGTAATTTAGCAGATCCTGCTTGGTTAAACGGCCTTCGCTGCCTGTTCCGGGAATATGTTCAAGTTCCTGCGATGAAATGTTTTCCTGCTTTGCAATATTTTTTACAAGTGGAGAATAAAAACGATCGGAACCAACCGGCTCATTGTCGTTTAAAGGTTCCTGAACAGGTTCCGGGGCAACTTTTTCGGTAACTGGCTGGGGTTTCTCCGACACAGGTTCCGCTGGTGCAGGTTTTGCTTCTGTTTTTGTTTTGGTTTTTTCGGTGCCTTTACTTTTCACGGCATCCGCTTCACCACCAAGGTCGATAATGGCGATAACGGTACCAATGGCAACTACATCTCCTTCATTAAATAAAACTTTAACCAGTGTTCCTTCCACAGGCGATGGGATCTCCGAATCCACCTTATCGGTAGCAATCTCCAGGATGGATTCATCTTCCTTAACCGAATCGCCTTCCTTTTTCAACCATTTTGTAATGGTGGCTTCAATAATGCTTTCGCCCAGTTTGGGCATCACAATCTCAAATTTTGCCATAATCCTGACTGCTTTTCCGGTTACATGACAAAGGTAATGAATTTATTATTTAAAATGGATCAAAATTAAGGATAAAACGATTCTGGGTTTTGGGATCTGGGTTTTAGGTTTTGGGTATTGGGTTTGCCGGGCAGATTACACGCAACTCAGAATTACAATAATTCTGATCATCTGCAAATTAAAGAATAAAATCGCCTGAAGAGATAGTGGTTTTCCATAATTTAATTTATGGGATTCCGCTCTAGTGTAGTTAGAATTGTTGATGTACATTTACATTGACGTTACAAAAACATTTCCAAGGACAGGCGATATTTATAATGTCGCTGGGGATAAAGCCCCTCCCTGGCCCTCCCCATTCGGGGAGGGAAAATTGTTTGAATTAATATGTATCAACTTAAATAATAATAAGGGATAAATAGTGGCAATATTAAAAGGAGCAGAGGAGTATCCGTTTTATTATGATGCGAAATCTGATGGACTTCGCCTGAC
>JADGPR010000110.1 GCA_017882335.1 Bacteroidales bacterium
TGCCGGCTGATATCCCCTGCCGTTACCGATCGCCTGTGTATCCTGACAGCCATCATTTTCTTCAGGATATTTTGAATTACTACGGTGTCACCCGCACTAAAAAGACTGGCCAGGTATTTCATCGGGAGCCTCGAATTCTCAATGCTGTCCCAAAGCGAGTTGCTTGTTGTATTATAGATGTTGTTTCCCATACTTGCCATTGAAGGGAGCAGGGGTAAGACATAAAACAGGTTTGGAAGTGTTCGGAATTCAGGATGAAGGGGTAATGCCAAGCCCCATTCCTTAACAAACTTCCATACAGGCGATTTTCTGGCAGCTTCCATTGTGGAATCAGCAATACCTGCCTTTTTCGCTTCAGTGATTACCTCCGGATCATCCGGATCAAGATACAAGTCAAGTTGATTTTTAATTAGTTCGTTATCCTCACAGGAAGCAGCCTTTTCTATCAGGTCGGCATCATATAATAATACCCCCAGATATCTTATCCGTCCCACGCATGAGTGCATGCATGCCGGAACCTGTCCGGTTTCGATTCGTGGATAGCAAAGTATGCATTTCTCAGATTTTCCTGTATTCCAGTTAAAGTAGACTTTTTTATACGGACATGCGGTAACACATAGTCGCCATGCTCTGCACTTTTTCTGGTTTAAAAGAACTATCCCGTCTTCTCCCCGCTTATAAAGCGCTCCCGAAGGACAAGCAGCAACACAAGCCGGGTTGGCACAATGATTGCAAATCCTCGGGATGTAGAACATAGCCATTCTTTCCAGTTGAAACAATGAATCCCGTTCGGCCTGGCTTAAATCCTTGAAGTTTACATCATTCCTGGCATAGATGGGTGACCCTCCAAGATCGTCATCCCAGTTGGGACCATATTTTGGGGTTATCTTCTCACCGGTAAGAAGTGAAACTGGCTCAGCGGTTGGTTGGTCGTCGCCTTCAGGAGCATCAAGCAGTTTGCTGTATTGATAGGTCCATGGCTCATAATAGTTATCTATTAAAGGCATATTTGTATTTTGAAAAAGCACCTTCAATCCTCTGAATTTTCCTGCTCCTTTAAGTTTTACCGAATTCCCTTTTTGCTCCCAGCCTCCCTTGTAAATATCCTGATCTTCCCATTTGTCCGGATACCCGGTTCCTGGTTTTGTCTCTACATTGTTCCACCACATATATTCAGCCCCTTTTCTGTCGGTCCATACATTTTTGCATGCAATGGAACAGGTATGGCAGCCAATGCACTTGTCAAGGTGAAATACCATGGCGATTTGCGATCTGACATTCATGGTTAAAAATATTTAATGAAGTTAAAAAGTTACTGTTTCCATTTTCTGAACCAATACAAAAGTGTCCCGGGTCACACCCACCGGACCCCAGTAGTTTATGTGAAAAGTAAACTGACCGTATCCGCCTGCGAGCAGGTTAGGTTTAAAGTGCAACCTGGTTAAACTGTTGTGCCCGCCGGCTCTTTTATTGCCCCGGCTTGGCGATTTAGGGACGGAGTAGGTACGTTCCGGTGAATGGTATATGATGCACACGCCCGGAGGAATACGGGAACTTACACAGGCCCGGGTGCAATACACACCATTGTCATTTAATACTTCTACCCAGTCATTGTCGATTATACCCAGCTCTTCAGCATCTTTCTCACTCATCCAGCAGGGTTCCATGCCTCTTGACAGGGTAAGCATCCGCAGTGTATCGCCAAATGTCGAATGAATATGCCATTTCCCGTGTGGGGTCAGGGCATTGAGCATCCTGGCCTTTCCGGAAGCCACCGATTTTCTCAAATCTCCATACAACTCGGGGCGTGGTGAAGGTTTGTAAGTGGGCAGATTCTCGCCAAACCGTATGTATGCTTCATGATCGAGGTATAAATGCTGCCGGCCTGTAAGCGTTCGCCAGGGTACCAGGTATTCGGTATTTAAGGTGAAGGCTGAATAAGCCCTCCCATTGGTCATCAGTCCTGACCATAAGGGAGAATTCAATAACCGGCGGGGTTGTGAAAGCAGATCGTCAAAAGTAATGCTGACATCATTGTTTACAGGACTTATTCCGCTGAAATCAATTCCGGTTTTTTTACCGACGTCGTCGAAGGCCCGGCCACTTAATATGCCGTTTGTAACCGATGACAGGAGTAATACGGCATTTATAGCCTCAATGTCTTCCTTTATGGAGGGAAAACTTTCTTGTCCGATGATATTTATTTTATCTTTATTTTGCAGTAGCTGATCATAAAAATCTTCGCACGGATAGGAGATGCCATGGGCGCCTAGTTTGCTACGGGCATTTTTCCCGAGGCTTATGAATTTTTCATAAAGCTTGGTATAGTCTCTTTCGATGGTCACAATATGGTGCATGGATTTTCCGGGAACAGGTTCACATTCGCCAGTGAACCAATCCCTGATCTCGGTCTGTGAGATTTCGGCCCTGGTATCATGATCAAGCGGGACATTGACAATATCGAGCACCGGTTCAGGAAAGTGCTTTTTAGCAACTTCACTTGTTACCCTTGCAATTTCACGGAATATCTCCCAGTCGCTTTTGGATTCCCATACCGGGGGAATAGCCGGAGCCATGGGATGAATAAATGAATGCATATCGGTGCTGTTCAGGTCGGCCTTTTCATACCACGATGCTGCCGGAAGCACAATATCGGAATATAGCGCCGAGGTATCCATCCTGAAATTCAGATCAACCACAAGATCCATTTTACCCTCAGGAGCATTTTCTTTCCATTCGATTTCTTTGACAAACTCCCGGGCCACCTCATCGGCAATTTCATTATGATGGGTTCCCAGGTAGTGTTTAAGGAAATATTCATGGCCCTTGGCACTCGACAAAAGAGCATTTCCTCTCCAGATGAACCATACACGCGGAAAATTCACCTCTTCATCTGGGTTGGTTACCGAATATTTTAACGCTCCTTTCCTGAGCTGGCTTATAACATAGTCCTGAATTCCTTTTTCATCTTTTGCACCAGCCTTCCTGGCCTCTTTGACAATTTCAAAATTATTCTTGTCAAACTGGGGGAAAAAAGGCATCCATCCGTTTCTCACCGACTTAACTATAAGATCAGCCGTGTGTTGAGAAGAAAAGTCATTTTTAGGGACGGTATTGTAATCGGCCTGGTTACCGTCGTATCTCCACTGGTCGGAATGTATGTAATGAAATATTGGTGTTTGTTGAAACCTCACAGGGTTCTGCCAGTCTTTGCCCGACATGATGGCCCCCCATGAATCAAAGGGAGCAAGTTTTTCCTGACCCACATAGTGATTCATTCCCCCTCCATTTACTCCTATACAGCCGGTAAAGATCAATGCTAATGTTGCAGCACGGTAAATTAAATTACTGTGATACCATTGATTCACCCCCGTACCGATGATTATCATACATTTTCCATTGGTCACTTCAGCAGTACGACACCATTCTCTTGCAAACTGTATTACAGTACCTGAACTTATGCCAGTATAGATCTCCTGCCAGGCAGGTGTATAAGCCGAAGCGGCATCATCATAAGAAGAAGGATAATCACCGCCAAGGTTTCTGTTAATACCATACTGCCCCATGATGAGGTCGTAAATAGTGGTGTAGGCTATCTTTCCACCTTTTGTCTGTACATATTTCACAGGTACGCCACGTTTAGACTTCCGGTCCTGGGCGAATTCAGTGAACTCAACCTGCAGGATTTTATCTTTCCTGTCAATCAGTGAAAGCACGGGGTTATAGCCGTTGCCTGTTTCACCATCGGTATATTTCAGGTTCCAGTCTCCTTTTTTATCCTGCCACCTGTGGCCAGAACTGCCTGAAGGGCATATAAAGTCTCCTGTATCTTCATCAAGATTCAGGAATTTCCAGTCGCCGTTCTCAATACCCGAGTATTTCTCCAGCGTGTTAGCCCTTAATAATCTGCCCGGAACGTACCTATCATCTTCCACCGTTATTTCAACCAGGTAAGGCGCGTCAGTATATTTCTTTGTGTATTCGATAAAATAGGGAACCTGCTTATCCAGATGCGTTTCTTTCAAAATCACATGTGTTACGGCCATCCAAAATGCACCGTCCTGTCCGGCATGAACCGGCACCCACTGATCAGCATATTTTGACACCATGCTGAAATCGGGTGAAAACACCACAGTTTTTGTTCCATTATGCCGCGCTTCGGAAAAGAAGTGGACATCAGGTGTACGGGTCATTCCCAGATTAGCGCCCATGACTGCGATGAATTTAGCATTATACCAGTCAGCGCTTTCACCGACATCGGTCTGCTCTCCCCATATCTCCGGGAATGAACTTGGCAAATCGCAGTACCAGTCATAAAAGCTAAGATGCACCCCGCCAAACAACTGAAGAAACCTCGATCCTGCGGCAAAACTCATCATCGACATGGCCGGGATTGGAGAAAACCCAACTACCCGGTCGGGACCGTATTTTTTTGCCGTGTAAATATTCGCCGCGCCGATTAACCCGAGGGCCTCCTCCCATGTGCTTCTCCTGAACCCACCCTTGCCACGCGCTTTCTGGTATCGTTTCCTCTTTTCAGGATCATTCTGTATATTTTGCCAGGCAAGCAGAGCATCGCCGGTTTTTCCCTTTTCTTCGGTAAACATGTCAAGCAGGGCGCCCCTGATCATCGGATATTTAATCCTGACAGGACTGTATAAATACCACGAGAAAGATATTCCCCTCTGGCAACCTCTTGGTTCGTAAGGGGGGAGCGAATTTTCAAGCAATGGATAATCTAGTGCCTGCAGTTCCCATACAACTATGCCCTCTTTCACATGAATATTCCAGCTGCAGCCTCCTGTGCAATTTACCCCATGAGTACTTCGTACTACTTTGTCGTACTGCCAGCGGTTACGATAAAACTCTTCCCATTGCCTGGTATTCGGAGATATCATATCTTTTATCCAACTCATGGTTTTAGTTTTTAAATCAGTGTATTAATAATTAATTGTTGCAGAACTTAGTTATAAAACAAAAAATCAGGTAATCTTTCTGTTATCATAAAATATATATATATGAACAAGTAATAATATGGCACAAACAAATCCCATCGTGAAAAAAAACATACCGGCCGAAGCAGGAATCTTATAAGTATATTTCCGTTCACCAACTGACTTCAGAAGGGAGATTACAGCCTGAATTTCATCCTCTTTGAGAGGATGATTGTTCATAGCGTTTTCATAGCAGGAAAAGGCGGATTTGTAAGAATGGCCTTTACGCCGGCAGGTCCAAGTTTAATATAGGCGCCAGTCAGGTCCAGGGCCAGTTTTCCACCTCCCATAATGGACTGATCTTTAATATTATGACAGGCGATACATGGCGATGCGCCATTAGCAAAA
>JADGPR010000111.1 GCA_017882335.1 Bacteroidales bacterium
GAAATGCTGGCTGATTATCGACTTCGAGGCAGGCCATTAATATGTGAATGCCAGAGCGGTTTTGATGGACGAGTATTAGCTAAAGATCCTGATTTGGCAGTTCTACTTAGGAATGCACGATTTCGTAATATCCGCCTCGCATGGGATTTTTCAATTGAACAGAAAAATGAGGTAGAAAACTGGATTTCAGTTCTTCAAGAAGCCGGATATAAAAAAAGTGAGCTGTTTATTTTCATGATTTATAATTGGAGTTTCGATTATCGTGAACTCGAAGAAAAACGGAAATTATGTTATGCTTGGGGTGTTCAAATTTCAGATTGTCGATATAGACCGTTAAATCAGACATTTGATTTTTATAATGGAAATGTCAAAAATCAATCTAGTAAGGACTATTATATTCACTCGAATTGGAGTGATCAATTAGTAAAACGATTTAGGAGGGATGTTCGGAAACATAATATTTGTATTCGACATAATATCGACTGGTATAGTTATGAGCAAAAATTAGAGAGAACTAATTCTAAAAAAATCATTCATCAAACATTGAGCATTGATAAATAAACTTGGTTTGTCTTCATTTAACTGTCCTTTTATTTTTAAGAAATTGAGTATACTCAATATTGAGCCTCAAATTTAAACTTACTTAATCAAACAGCAAAAACAAGAAATGTCTAAGCTTACCGGTTGAATGTAGCCTTAATTCTATTGCTCCCTTATAATTAGCCTAGTGTGTTGTACCTATGTTGTACCAAAAAATAAAAAACCGCTGTACACATAATAAATACAACGGTTTATAAATCTAAGTGTGACTCCGAAGGGACTCGAACCCCCAACCCTCAGAACCGGAATCTGATATTCTATCCAATTGAACTACGGAGCCGTGGCGGCAAAGGTAAAAAAAAACGTGCTACTAAGCAAGTACGGTAGTTATAGATTGGCCTGCTAATAGACCGATGCTGGATGCTGGATGCTGGATGAAGGATGCTGGATGAAGGATGCTGGATGAAGTGAACGGTTAGCTAACTTCGGTGTTCTTTTTTTACATTTGTAGCCATAACCTTACGATGCAACCCACATGATAAACATACTACTGACCGGCGGATCCGGCTTTATGGGGAAAGCGATCGTTGCTGAATTGATCGACCCTGCTTCCCTGCTTAAACCTGATCTCATCCGGATCTTTGACCTCGATCCATACCAGGGCCCAATGGATCCCCGCATGGAACTGGTCAGGGGCGATGTGAGGAATTACCAACAAGTATCGGAGGCTTGCCGCGACATGGATTTGGTGATCCATTCTGCTGCGATCGTCGACTGGGGAATAAAATCGGAAGAAGAAATTTTTTCAGTAAATGTGGAGGGAACCAGAAACATCATCCGGGCCTGTAAGGAACAAAAGGTGAAATTCCTCGTCTTCACCAGTTCGCTCGATGCGGTATTCAGCGGGAAACTCCTGGTTGACATCGACGAAAGCATACCTTATCCCGAAAACCATTCTACCAGCTATTGCACCAGTAAATACCTGGCCGAAAAACTCGTGCTCGAAAGTTCAGGTGATGACTTGAAAGCCTGTATTATCCGCCCTGCAGATGTGTATGGCGAAGGAGACCCCTATCACATCGGTTCGCTCCTCGCGATGGTAAAAGGAGGTTTCTACATACGACTCGGCAACGGGAAATCCAGGTGCCAACATGCGTACGTAGGCAATATCGCCTATGCCCATGTTCTCGCAGCACACGCGCTGCTTGCAAACAATAGCGCAATCGCGGGTAATGTCTATTTCATCACCGATGGCCCGGGATCAAATTTCTTTTCATTCTATGACCGTATTATTAAAGAAGCCGGGTACAGGATCTGGCCGAAAAACCTGTGGCTGCCACAGGGATTTGCCATGATGCTCGGGATACTTTCAGAGGCCTTTGCGGTCCTTGTAAGACCCATTAAGCGGTATACCCCGAAAATGAGCCGTTTCGCGGTGACCTATACCTGTACAGACTTTACATTCAACTCTGAAAAAGCCAGGAAGGATTTCGGGTTTGTACCAAAATACAGTGCTGAAGAAGCGTTTGAGAGAACTGTTCGGTTTTATAAAAAAGAAGAGAATTAATTTCGTTGTACTTTATTCGTTACTTCTTAGAAATAATCTTTCACCGCTAAGATGCTAAGACGCTAAGGGCCGCTAATTGTTGTCAGAATCAGGATTGAAAACAATTTTAAAACTCTACTTTTAATCAGTACAAACTTTATTCAAAGATTTTGCGCTTCTTAGCGCCTTTGCGGTAATGAACTTTGAAAAGAAAGAGTGTGGAAAGTGAATGAGTACTCAAATAAATCAATCTATAAAAATGTTAAAAACTTAGTCAATAAGGATCATACCCTTAAAGTTTTTAACTTTCCTTATCTTTGAAAAATTATTTTAATCCAACCTATTATGTCAGAAAAAATAGTTGATAAAGTCGCGCCGGGAGTAGCTGCCGGAAAAGACCTCCAGGAGATCTTCCGCATTGCAAAAGCGAATCAGTTTGCTTTACCTGCTGTGAATGCAACCGGAACTGATACCGTGAATGCCATCATGGAAGCAGGAAAAGCCGTCAATTCCCCTGTGATCATCCAATTCTCCAACGGAGGAGGGGTTTTCTATGCAGGGAAGTCTTTATCAAACACCAACGAAATTGTTTCCATCAAAGGATCCATCTCCGGCGCCATGCACATCCATGAAGTGGCCGGATTATATGGCATCCCGGTGATCATCCATACCGATCATGCTGCCAAAAAATTGCTTCCCTGGGTTGACGGGTTGCTGGATGCAGGCGAGGCTTTTTTCAAGAAGAACGGGAAACCCCTGTTTAGTTCGCATATGCTCGATCTTTCCGAAGAGCCGCTGGCTGATAACATTGAGATCAGCAAGCGCTACCTCGAACGGATGAGCAAAATGGGAATGACCCTTGAGATCGAATTGGGCGTGACCGGCGGGGAAGAGGACGGGGTTGACAATACCGGCATCGACAGTTCACGCCTTTATACACAACCCGAACATGTGGCATTTGCATACGAGGAATTAAGCAAGATCAGTGATTGCTTTACCATCGCAGCTTCCTTCGGTAATGTTCACGGGGTTTACAAACCCGGTAATGTAAAACTGCAGCCTGTCATCCTTTACAATTCCCAGAAATACATCCAGGAACATTATAAAACCGGCCCAAATCCTGTGAATTTCGTATTTCATGGCGGATCGGGATCAGAACCTGAAAAGATCAGGGAAGCGCTCACGTATGGTGTTGTCAAGATGAACATTGATACCGATACACAATGGGCTTTCTGGGAAGGCGTTATGAAATATTACAAGAAAAATGAAGGATATCTCCAGGGCCAGATCGGGAACCCGGAAGGCGAGGACAAACCCAACAAAAAGTTTTATGATCCGCGTGCCTGGTTGCGTGAAGGTGAAAAATCTATCGTTGAACGGCTGAAGATTGCTTTTGCCGATCTGAATTGTTTAAACCGGTACTAGAATCCGAGCCCTGCGGCAAGGGTTTCTTTCGGGCGGATACACAACACCGGGATCGGTGACTTGTTAACGGTTCGTTGTGCAAACGGGCCCATCCAGAGGTTGGCCGCTGAGGATTCCTGTTGGGTCATGATCGATATCAGGTTGGCATCCACACTTTTTGCATATTCAATCATCCCATCCGAGATGTTGTCGGTCTCCTTGCTGGTAATTAAATATTTTACCCCTTCTTCGTCAAAGTATTTTGCCACCTGTTCAGAATAGATGTCAACATTACGACGTACCGCTTTGACCTTTGTGCTGTACAAGGAAAGAATATGGACCTCTGCATTGTGTTTCTTGGCAAGGTATCCCGTGAAAGTAGCTTTTTGCCGGGTCTCCGTGGTGCTGTCCATGGGAAGGACAATTTTTGACAGGGGACGGCTGACATCGATGCCGCTCCTGATCGTGAGGACGGGGCATGGGGAGAGCGAGACGATACGGTTTGCATTGCTGCCGATCCAGAATTCGACAAAGACCGAAGCGCCATGGGTACCGGTGACCACCAGCATGGCCTTGTTTTCCTTTGCCTCATCTGTAATTTCTTTATACACTCTCCCGGTCCGGATCTTAAAACTGATCTTATTCCCCGGTAATTCCGGCTGGTACTTTGCGATCAGGTCGGTAAACTGAACTATGACTTCCTTTGACGGATCTCCGCCGGAGTCAAATTTATCTTTTTCCTCTGCGGATTTGCGCACCCAAACCAAATCCAGGTCGGTTTTGCATTTCTCTGCAATCGATAATGCATGGAGAAAAGCATTGATCGAGCTTTCCGAAAAATCAACGGCGACAACGATGTTATTCATATCTTTCTTTTTTTATTCCACTTTTGGTAAATTTATCATATCCGCAATGATCCAGGCATTCGGGTATTCATCGATAATATCGTTCAGGAATCGCTGGGCATCAAGACGGGTACGGTAATCCCCGACTCTCACCTTGTAATTCGGCGACTTGAACGAAAGGTATGCCCTTACATCCGGATACTTCGCTTTAAATCCTTCATTTATAGACTGTGCTTTTGTCTTAGAGTTGTTTCCCGAATCAAAAAATATTTGGATCCTGTACCCTTCAATCCCTTTTCTGTTCTGATTTATCTGGATATGCTTACTGACAAGCAGATCCACTCTGTCATCCTGAATGATCTGGATGTGACCTTTTTCCTTTTTATTATCCTGCGTAAAACCCTTTACTGCCGGGCCACTCAAAAGAAACAAGACGACCACCTGAATCAGGATCTTATAAGGGGTTATACGGCTCATAAGCAAAAATGTTCCATGGGGTGAATGCTTAATATCGGAACCGGCGACTGGTTGATCATTTGTTGCGCATGCGGGCCAAGGAGAACATTGGCAAGGGTTTCCTGTTCGGTCATGATGCTGATCAGGTCAGCATCCATTTTCAGTGCATAATCTATGGTCATCTTGGTAATGTCATTAGAGATGATCTTATCCCTCACCAGTTTCACGTTGCGTTTCTCAAGGTATTTGGCAGCCTGGTCGGCAAAG
>JADGPR010000112.1 GCA_017882335.1 Bacteroidales bacterium
CGGACCGGTTCGATTCGCCGGATCGGAGACGCTTCAGCGTCGTCGCCTTGTTGCCGAAGGCTTCAAGGAAGGCATACGGGAAGTTCTCGGGATCAAACGGCTGATCCGCCAATTGCGAAATGGCTTCTTCTATTTCAACTGCGTTCAACTGTTCGCCTCTCCCTGATCCGGTTCAATACCGGTGATGATGGTAATATAACTGTAATAGACATCCTCTTCACCGTTCAGCGTATTGGTCCAGGCAAGATGAGCGCCATTCTCATCCGACTTCATATCAAAATAATCCCCCATCTTCCGCTGATTTGGCCAGCCAACATGTGAGTCGAACAGAGGGGAGAGTTTCTCATTGGCCGACCAGGTCTCTCCCTGGTCCAGGGAATAGGAATAATAGAGTGCCGAAAGGAGGGAATCCGGTGGTGAATCGCGTGTATCAAGCCATATGGCGTCGATCCTGCCATTTGGTGCCACTGACATGGTCCCGAACCACTGATAGTTGTTTGTGACCTGGTCATCGTTGATACGTTTGGGAGTACTCCAGTGGAGCCCGCCATCGGTGCTTTTTGAAAACATCACATCGGCTGAATCGGCGTTTGAGTACCGTACCACCGAGGCCAGCACGTAAACATTATCGCGGCCGGGACCGGTGGACCGGTCCACATCGATGTTTACCTGTCCTAGTAATCCATCGGGATTGACCAATTCCCCGTATGCGATATAACCGTCAAGATCGACCTGGACAGAACTAGCCCAGCCCGGTACCGAGCCCGGATCACGGGCATTAATCGATTTTACCACGACCGCACTTCCCCATGAACCGGCTCCCGTGATATACAATTCCCCGTTATTCCCAACGGTCATGGTTCCCCAGTAAGGCTCCCCTGTTATGTAGAGGCAATTTTGATAGCTATTTCCTCCATCAGTAGAACGTGTGAAAAAGCCCGGCTGGCAGGAACTGTAATAGGAGGTCCAGGAGGAATAGATGTTGCCGAGACCGATCCCACCGCTGCGGTCGATGGTCATCCACTGCTTATCGCCGCCATGCGCATCGACACCTGCATCCCAGGTGGCTCCGCCGTCGGTGCTTCTGAACACCCTGGTTAGATAATTTCCCAAATTGAGTGTCAGGCTGTTATAGTAAATGACACCGGATGAATCGCTGCCCAGCACCGGGTCGGATCGAAAAATTCCGGGATTGATCTTCCCCGGGAACGTCCATGTCAGGCCGCCATCGGCAGAATAGCCATAGCCGGCCTGCCGGAAGTTACTGTTCACGTTGTCGAACTGGCGCCAGCCGATGACAATTTTGGTGGGGTCCAGCAGGTTAATGGCCATGGAGGGCTCATTGGCAGCATCACCTACGATGTTCTGCCCGTTGGCATCCACATTCACCTGGACCATGGTAAAGCCTGTGGTCTTAAGCCGGTGGGAATAGCCCGTGGTTCCTTTTCCCGCCGGGCCCGGCATGTATGGATTGTCAGGCACTTCATGGTGCCCCTGTACCTTTTTATCAAAGGGAATATCGGTATGCTGGGCAGGGGTAACCAATGGCATGACCAGGAGGATCGCCGGAACGATCCATTGAAATGGAAAGGTCGTTTTCATCCTTCAAAGTTACAAAAAAATACCAGATCGTCGCATTGTAAACGGTAAATAACAATACAGGATTTCGGTAAATAAGAGATTGTAAGTCTTCTTTGCATAATTTCCCAATAAAGGTGACTACAACCCCAGAATCGATTTCGCCCTGCCTGGATCGTTGATAGCAAAAGGCAGTCTGGTGGTTCGCTGACGAGCAGAAAAATAACAAAGACCAGTCGTTGTTCATTACTAATTTTTCAAAAGTATAAAAATAAACCGTACCTTGGGCGCAAACCATAGATCTTATATTCTGTAATAAAACAAACGAAAAATGAAAAAAGACACTCTGGAAAATAGGATGAGTCTGGCAAATAATCGATTTAAGATCCCTGATTCAAAACTATTAACGGGGTCACTAATAGGTAAATATCCCGTAATCCTTGATGGTGGTAGAACGATAATCTTTATTTCGGATAAAAGCAAAGAGTCCGAAACAAGACGAAAGTATGAATTGCGAAAGGATAATAAGGTTCTTTTCTATTCTAAAAAACCTAAAACATAAATTCTTTGCACGGCTTGAACGCTGGAGCATAATGTGCAGGAATCTTAATGGTGGTAACCTTAAGCGCATATAACGTTCGTATAAACGTAACGGGAAAGTTAATAAAGTCCACCAATGAAAAGACGGACAAGAAAACCACCGAAAAAACACTTTGACTGTTCTTGACAGTGCCGACTGACAAAAAAGAATAAAAAGTGGAAACCAGCGACCATTCAAAAAACGGGGCGATACCGAAAAGCCAAATGAGTAGGAGAAAATTAAAAATAAATAAAATGAAAAAAGCACTACTGTTTACAATCCTTGCATTATCAATAAATGTTTATGCACAAAGCAAACGACCAACATCTGACATGCAACATCCAATATCCAACAAACATCAAACATTTACGCAGCGCTCATTAATCCAACTATATGATAGTATCTACACGTGGCAATGGGATTCGCTCAGCAATGGATGGAAGATTGTAGCTAAATTAATTGATATAGTGTATGATGCCAAACATAATCAGACAAATTCCACAGGGCAATCCTGGAACGGCAGCGGATGGACGAATTCCACTAAACACACCAATACCTACGATGCCAACAATAATCTGACAAGTGAATTAGGCCAAAGCTGGAGCCTCGGCGCCTGGGTGAATTCCTTTCAAGTCGCCTATACTTACGATGCCGACAATAATCAGACAAGTTCTATAGAGCAAAACTGGAACGGCAGCGTATGGGTGAATACTTATCAAAACAACTATACTTACGATGCCAACAATAATCAGACAACTGAATTAGACCAAGACTGGAACGGTAGTGTATGGGTGAATTCCTGGCAATACATCTTCACTTACGATGCCAACAATAATCAGACAAGTGGCTTAGTGCAAAACTGGAGCGGCAGCGTATGGGTGAATTACTCGCAATACATCGATACCTACGATGCCAATAATAATCTGACAAGTTCCATAGAGCAAAGCTGGAACGGCAGCGCCTGGGTGAATTCCTTTCAAGGCAGCTATACTTATGATGCAAACAATAATCTTACAAGTCTCTTATTCCAAAACTGGAACGGCAGCGTATGGGTGAATTCCTCGCAATACATCTATACCTACGATGCCAACAATAATCTGACAAGTGCATTAGGTCAAAGCTGGAACGGCAGCGCCTGGGTGAATTTTTCTAAAAACACTATTACCTACGATGCAAACAATAATAAGACAAGTCAATTATACCAAAACTGGGACGGGAGCGCCTGGGTGAATTCCTATCAATTCGCAAATACCTACGATGCAAATAAATTCATAAAAAGCGATTCAAGAAAATATTGGAATAGCACTGGCACTAAGGTAACGAGAGGGGATAGTTCCTACTATTATTTTCATACGACTCTGGGAATAAATGACTTGATGGTGCAGGAGGGAAGTATTACTGTTTATCCCAATCCAGGCAGTGGAAAGTTTACAATAAGCAGCAACAGCAATATAAGCTCTGTAGAAATTTACAATTTACCTGGAGAACGGATTTATTCTGATTTTAAATTCAACAAACAAACATCAAACAAAATAGATTTATCATACTATGGCAAAGGGATCTATGTTATAAAAATGTATAACGGGACGAAAATTTATATCAGAAAAATTGTTGTTCAGTAACAATGTTTACAGCGTGAAGAGAAAGAAAACGGTCACAAGATGGCGTCTGGTAAAGGATTTGAAGTGATATACTTATTAAGTATGATATGCAGGAGGAAGAAGGGAATATAGGATATGTGCTCGTAGTATCTGGTAATAAAATAAAGCAGGATAGTATAATATATGGATGCTAAGGATGGTAAGCAGAGAAAGATCGGACTTCAAAATTTACACAGAATTCCGTCGCACATTTACGCCCTAACCATTTAAATTTTAAAATTATGAAAAAAGTATTGGTAACATTTATGGTTGCATTATTTGCAACATTTGTTTTGGGACAAACCAAAACCGAAGTAAAACCTGCTAATCTCCCGAAATGTGTGACGGATTATGTTATGCAGAATATGAAGGGTTTCAACATTGAAAAGGCCTTCAAAATGGACAATAAGGGTGAGATAACTTACATTGTAACAGTAATAAAGGGGAAAGAAAAACACATCCTGAATTTTGATAAGAACTGTAAAATCGTAACGCAAGTTACTCCGGCTGAGCAAAAGAAAACCCAAGCTATTCCGCCTAACACAGACCCGGCATCAAAATCACCAAAACCCTTACCACCAGTAAAGGCTGGTGAAGAAAAGAACGCAGACCCGAAAAAATAATCCTGAAGTGAAGATTATCGGAAATGTAAAAAGTCCAGGTATTTACCCTGGACTTTTTTTTATACTACTAACTTAAATTTTTTCATTGTACCAGGTTTATCCAAAATGGTTCCTGTTATTCCCAGTGAATGATCCTGCCTGGTCAGTATCCAGTTCCATACCGCAATTCTGAATTGATCCTGAACAACCGGACAAAATCAAAACTATTCCAATTTAGTATTGGAATCAATGGAATATTGGGATCCCCATGATCTGGTTCAACCCGATAGTTGATTCCCTTAAAACCTACATTCAATCCCGCCAATTACAATTCATTTTCTTTTTTTGTAAGTATCTCCTTTTGAAGTTTAATCGTTCTGTGTTTTCAACTCAGACATTTCATCGCGGGTAGATTCCCGGATGATATCCCCACTTAACCTGCGCTTTCCCGCTTTCCTGAAATCTTTACTCCATTGATCTCTTTTACCACTACCGGTAAACTTTTCGCTGACTTTTTACACCCCTGCATTGCGTAAAAGTACTTATGAAAAAAGCGTGTAATACCATGAAAGATTGAGCATTTCAGCTCTTGATCCACCCTTGTCCCTTGATGTACTTTTGGTTCTTTAAAAATCACCATGA
>JADGPR010000113.1 GCA_017882335.1 Bacteroidales bacterium
AAATGAGTAATGAGTAATTATGTAATTATTAAATTGCGTAATTACTCATTACTCATTTAAAGAAAGCTATTCTGATAGACTATTTAATGACCCCTTCAAATGAAGCCTTGAAATCATCCCATGGGATTTTTTTTTCATATGCATCTTCGCCGAAATAGTGAAGGAAGGGTTCAAAATCTTTGGCAGTATAGAATCCGGGAACAATGTTCATCCACTGGCATTTTTCATTCAGGAATACATAGGAAGGATAGGACATGTTTCCTTTTAGGAGATCAATCGCAAGCTGGTGGGTCGACCGTTTTCCAGTGGGATTCGGGTTCGTGAATGTCACCCCATCGATGATAACAGTATCCTTTCGTTCTGCATTCAGCTTTACACAATAAAAATTCTTTGCCATGTACTTGCTGATCACCGGGTTTGTGAAGGTTTCTGCATCCATCTTCTTGCACCAGCCGCACCAGTCGGTAAAAACATCAATGAAGATCTTCTTTGGCTTCTTTTTATTCAGTTGATAGGCTTCCTCAAAACTGTACCAACGGATCTTTTCAACAGAAGGAGTAGCCTTCTCCTTACCCTTATTCTGAGAGAGCGCATGCTGAGAAAGAGAGAAGATCAAAAATGCGGTTAGGATGGGGAAAAACGCTTTTTGCATCGATAAAAATTTCGGCAAAATTAAAACTCTTTGAACAAATAATGGCCTATTTAACATTAATTATGATAAACGTAGGCGAAATTTACTGGGTATGAAGATGCTGATCCTGGGGGTGTCTAAAAAGCCCGAAAGTCGAGAGGAATTACAAATTCCGCTCGATCTCCCGTTTCAGATCTTTCTGTTTCAGTGTTTCCCGCTTGTCATAATGATGTTTTCCACGGGCAAGGGAGATCGTCAGTTTTGCTAAACCCTTTTCATTGATAAACAGGAGGGTCGGGATAATGGTGAACCCTTTTTCCTTCACTTTGGTTTGAAGTTTATGAAGCTCCCTCTTGGTGAGCAATAACTTACGGTCACGCTTTGGTTCATGGTTGTTGTAAGTCCCATATACATATTCCGCAATGTGCATATTGATCACGAAAAGTTCATTTCCCCTGAAAGTGCAGTAAGCGTCAACAATACTGGCTTTTCCTTCCCGGATCGACTTGATCTCGGTTCCGGAAAGTTGAATGCCAGCCGTGAAATCCTGTAAAAGAAGATATTCATGGCTGGCCCTTTTATTCTTTATGCTGACGCCTTTTTCCAATGTTTACTTTTTCTCCGGTTTCAGCACCACCCTTACATAATGGTCGGGTTTCAGGTAGGTGTTGGTTGCAATTTTAAGATCTTCTGAGGTAACGGCATTGACCCTGTCCTTGAAATTCGAAATAGTGGTTGGGTCGGTACCGTCATAATACACTGACTCGATTTTACCAAGCCAGAATTCGTTCTTCTCAAGATCGGTTTCCCGGGTCCGGATCAATGTTTCCTTTGCCTTGACCAGGTCAGTAGCAGTTGGGCCGTTTGCCCTGATCTTCTTGATCTCCTTGAAAACAGCTTTGGTCAGCTTGTTTGCAGCCTTCGGCGAGCAGCCAAACATCACCATAAACTGGAATTTCGATTTTGGGTAATGCTCGGGATTGATCATGACCTGGGGCGAATAGACGCCACTCATCTTTTCCCGGATCACTTCAATGAGTTTGATGGAAATAATCTCCTTCAGCATAGTCAGTTCCAGGAGATTCTTAGGATTCCAGTCGAATTTCTCCGACATGATGATCCCGACCATTCCCTGTGGATCAGTTCCTTTGTACAAGGTATTGTTCACGACACCTTTCGGAAATTTGGGAGAAACATCAACCCAGGCTTCTGGCCGGTTAAGGGAAGGCAGACTTCCAAAATATTTCATCACCAGGGGTGTAATCGTATCAATGGAAAAATTACCCGTAAGGAAGAATTTAAACTCCCGGGCACTCGCAAACCGGGAAATATAGATCTTATAAAGCATTTTCAGGTCCACCTGCTTCAATTGTTCCGGCGTCGGGAAGATGATGATTCGTTTGTACCCGGGATAAGCCGACTTTATCAGTGTATCGTAGAAACTCATCATCGGGCTGCTCATCATGAACTTGACCTGGTTTTCCATTTGTGACATGAATGCTTTGAAGGCGGTTGTATCTTTTCTTGGGCCATTGAAATAAAGGTAAACCAGTTGCATAAGGGTTTCAATATCTTTAGGCGTGCTGTTTCCCCTGAATCCTTCTTTAACATCATCGATATAAGGATGGATCTCAAGGTTCTTCCCTTTCAGTTTTTTCTGGAGTTCCACATTGTCGAAATCTCCTGCCCCGCTCATCTCGATGACTTGCGTGGCATAATTGGCCGACATGAATGCTTCATCCGGGATCACGGAATTGCCACCCAGGCAATAAGCAGAAAGAAGGATCTCGTCATTCTTGAAATGTGTGGGTTTTAATACCACCGTTACCCCGTTGGCAAGTTTCAACTCCGTGAAGCCCAGTTCTGAATTTTCTGTTTTGCTTACTACTTTTGAACCCTTCAGATTAGCAGTAACCAGCGGCTCTTCCCTGAATTTGTCAATATAAGGCTGAAGGTCGGTCGATTTGGAATCTTTGATAATCTTCATAATCTCTGCTTCTGTTGTCACCTCGACTCCGCTTTTCTCAGGTGCCAGGACAGCCAGCGCCATGTTGTCGTTGCTCACAAACTCCTTTGCAAGGGCATTGATGTCTTCCAGTTTGATCTCCGGAAGAAGATTTTTTACGTATTTGAATGCTTTCCGGGCACCGGGAATCGCATCTCCGGTCAGGAAATTACTCACATAATCATTGGTTAGGCTCATGGATTCGGTTTTATCGAATTCCTTCGAGGCCTTTTCATATTGGCTTATCATCTCCTCTTTCTGGCGCTCAAATTCGGTTTTAGTGAACCCGAAACGTTTTACCCGCTCGTTTTCTGCAAGCAGAACATCCAGGCTTTTACCGATTTGGTTTTCTTTCGCCTGAGCACTGACCAGGTAAGCATCCTTATTCCTTGCCAGGAACCGGCTGTAATCTGCACCTGCATATATATAAGGGGATTCCGGTTTTTGTGAGATCTCATTAAAACGGTTGTTCAACATCCCGGTAAACAACTTAGCCATCAGTTTGTCCTTGAAGTCACCAAGGTTCTTTTCCTGTTTCATCGGATGCTTGTAAAACATGAGAATATAGTTCATAGTAGCTTCCTTATCGGTTGCTATTGCGATGAGGGGTTCCTTGTTATCCGGAATCTCGAATTCGGTCCTGGGCTTTTCCGAAGGAGGATTTTTGATACCCGAAAAATGTGCCTTGACCTGTGCTTCCGCTTTATCCAGGTCGATATCGCCTACCACGATGATCGCCTGCAAATCGGGACGGTACCAGCTGTTATAAAAATCCCTGAGAACTTCATGTTTGAAATTCTGAATAACTTCGACTTTCCCGATTGGAATACGAGTGGCGTAAACAGAGCCCTTGAAAATCACAGGAAAGATTTTCTTCATCATGCGGTCATCGGCACCCAGTCCCAACCTCCACTCTTCAACAATAATACCTCTTTCTTTGTCGATTTCCTGATCATCGAGAAGTGCATTGTGCGCCCAGTCTTCCATCACCTGGTATCCTTTGGCGAGGAGAACCGTGTCATCCGTTGGAAGCTGAACCATGTAAACCGTCTCATCGAAACTGGTGTAGGCATTGACATCGGCTCCGAATCTCACACCGGTCTTCTGAAGAAAATCGATCAGTTCATTGTGGGGAAATGTTTTGGTGCCGTTAAAATTCATATGCTCCGTAAAATGCGCGAGCCCTTGCTGATCATCCCTCTCAACCGTGGAACCTGCATTTATGGCAAGCCTTAGTTCGACCCTCTTCTCAGGTTTTTTATTGTAACGGATGTAATAAACAAGACCATTGTCTAGTTTCCCGATCCTTACATCAGGATCAACTGCCAATGGGGATGTCAGGTCAATCTGCGATATTTGGCCAAAGAGTGCTGAAGTGCTGAGGGCCAATAAGTAAAACAGTGAAGTGGTTAAGAACTGTTTTTTCATATAATTTCGATTTAATGTATTTTTATTCCTGAAACTGCTGCAAGTTACGGAATTTCAAAATTACGCCCGGTATCACTAAAGAAAATAAAATGAATCAAATCAACACACAAATTAAAAACCATGACGTAACAATCCTATCGTGTGCTGCCTGCTGGTGCAGTGTCCAGTACAATGGTAAGGTTCATCCAGAATGGTGTCCAAAATGTGGTAGCACAGACAAGCGTCTAACCAGAGCGAGATATTGGTTCAACGGGGAACCCGACTATTCGGTCAATCTCATGAAGTAGCTTCACAGCTTTTCGTACCTCTTAAGACTTCCGTTGAAGTTTCCTATTTGTCTCTAAGTACCGACCAAATATTGGGGATCGTCACTTAAGGTGGGTGAAAACGAACAAAAAGAGACAAACGAGACATCCAAATAATTCCTTTCCTGAACAATTCCAGGTTAAAGCTAATACTTTGTATAGGTGATAGGTTAAAGTAGCCCCATATCTGTTCAGGAAGACTCAGGAAAGGTTTTAAAGCGTGGGGTAACTGGCACTTTGTTGTTGTGTCCACTCAAAGTCAAAGTTTAGATTCGTATCGTTTAGCTAAAGTAACCATTAACCTTATGTGGAAGAACTATTTAATAATTACAAAATGATGAAACCAATAAAAATAATATTACCCTTCACAACACTAACACTAAGTGGAAATGAAATGTGCACCATTACTGCCAGACCCAGTATGGGCAAAACCACCTATGCTTTGAACCTTATCAATGAAAACTCAATAATACTTGACAATAAGAGATGCCTCGCTTATTTTGTTGGAAACAACAAAAAGAAAGTTGAAGGTAATGCAGAGTTTTTCAAAACAGTAGGTACAAATGAACATATAAATCTGCAATGGACTTCTTTCGGCAGAGAAGATGCATTCATATTTGATATTAAACGGGATGTCAGAAGAGAAAAGCCGGATTACATTATAATAGA
>JADGPR010000017.1 GCA_017882335.1 Bacteroidales bacterium
AATTTTATCATTCCCGGAAACTCCATAGCTTGCCCTCAGTTTCAATTGATCCAACCATTTAATGGATTTCATAAAATATTCTTTCTCAATGCTCCAACCGATGGAAGCAGTCGGGAACCATCCCCACTTGTGGTTTGACCCGAACCTTGAAGAGCCATCCCTGCGCAATGATCCGGAAAAATAATATTTGCTCTTAAAGTTGTATTGTGCCCGTCCAAAGAACCCGATCAGGGTCGATTGACCTTTCCAGGACGCAACATCCCCATATTTCACATCGTTCAATGTGGCAAGATTATCCGGGCCGCTATAGGGAGATTGAGCATCATGACCTTGTGCATAAAAGCCGCTGAGTTCTTCTCGCGACCAGGAATAACCCAAAAGGACGTTGATGTTGTGAATATCTTTAAAAGATTTTGCGTAAGTTCCAGTGATTTCCATCAACTTTTTGACATTGTTGTCATATTGTTTTTTGCCAAAACCATTATCAGCCGATTGATATAAGTTGGCTGGACGGAAATAATTGGTAGTCAGGTCATCACGGGTATATCCCAGGTTAACGGTTCCGGTGAGTCCCTTGATGATCTCCAGGTCAAATTTCAGGCCACCCAGAAAATGCTTTGCATCCCGGTTATTGGTCTCCTGGTCAATGATGGAAATGGGATTTTCGTAGTTGAAAACCCTCGATGATTTATAGTAGGAGCCATCGGGATTATAAACCGGGTCGGTAGGATTTCTCGATATCGCCTGGTAGATGATATCGTCCTGGCCCCAACCACCGTAACTTTGGTAATTGTTCTTTTCAATGGCCCCCATCATATTCCCGGTAATGGTAAGATGATCGTTCAGCGCTTTGTGGGTAATACTTACATGCGCCGTTGTTCGCTTCTTCGAAGTTCCTTTCATGATCCCATCCCAGTTTGACTGACCTACTGAACCCAAGTAAGAACCGTGCTTATTGCCGCCGGAAACACTCAAGTTATTGGAGGTCGAAAAGCCGATGCGATAGATCTGGTTCTGCCAGTCGGTGGTGGCTCCACCATCAAGAAAAACATCTTTCATTGTATAGGTAGAGTCCGGGTTAGCTTTTCTTTTTGCCTCGAGCAGGACATTTGCAAAATCCCTCATTTCAGCCGCACTGAGAACCCGGAGTTTTTTTGCGATTTTCTCAACTGAAAACTGGCTGGTGAACTCCACATTACTGTAAGATTCATCCCCTTTTAGCTCTTTTCCTTTTGGGGATTTACTTCCCTTTTTTGTAGTAATCAGGATGACGCCGTTGGACCCCTGGGATCCATAGATGGCGCTTGAGGCAGCATCTTTAAGGATGTTGTATGATTCAATGTCATCGGGTGATACCATGGTAGGGTCAGCATTCGGGATCCCGTCGATCACATAAAGGGGTTGTGTATTGGCATCATACCCCGAGGCGCCACGGATACGAACCGAGAAACCTGCATTCGGGTCCCCGCCTTTCTTTGTCACAGAAACTCCGGCAGCTTTTCCCTGTAAAGCCTGAATCGGGTCGGTGAGGACTCCTCCATTCAGTTCTTCCGATTTCACCATACTCACTGCACCGGTTTTATCGCTCTTCTTTTGGGTGCTGTATCCGATCACGATCAGTTCATTCAGGTTGCTGATTTCCTCAGCCAGGGCGATATTCATTTCACCGCTCTCCTTTGCAGTAATTTCCTTTGTCTGGTATCCTACAAAAGAAATGACAATGGTCACACCCATGGGAACCGTAATTTTATATTTTCCATTGATATCGCTGACTGTCCCGTTTGTCGTTCCCTTTTGAACGATAGTCGCTCCGATGATCGTCATTCCTGTTGAAACCTCTGTGATCGTCCCGTTGATGTCAACATTCTGCGCCATCAAACTCACTGAACCGACCAGGAAGATGAAGAGAAGAATGGTGTTCCGGATCTTCATTCGTATAGACTCTTTCATAGGTAATGATTTTAATTTATTAGATATAAGATATTAGGGATTAGCGAATTGATGAAGGATCATAAATCCCGCACTCTGCCTTGTAAATTTATACAAATATAATAAAACAAATGAAAAGCAGAATGCGGTATAACAATTTTCTATTTTTGCGTTTATATTCTTTGATATTCCCTGAATGAATCATCTATTCTATCGATCGCCCTTTTTACTTTTGGTGATGCTCAACCTCACATTCCTCTCAAAGGCACAGGTTGTAACAACACCTGTTTTCCCCCTGGAAACTGATTCGGTTACCGTCATCTTCAATGCAACTGAAGGCTCAGGAGGATTGGCCGGTTATACCGGTGATGTATATGCGCATACCGGTGTCATAACCAACAACAGTGTTTCCCCTACCGACTGGAAATATGTAAAAACTACTTGGGGACAGAATACTCCTGAAACAAAACTTACCCGAATCGGCCAGGACCTTTATTCTTTAAAGATCAAACCTACCATCAGGTCCTATTACGTAGTCGCCGCAAGCGACACTATCCTTAAAATGGCATTTGTTTTTCGCAGCGCAACCGCAGTGGGCGGCAATTTTCTTCAGGGAAAAACGGCAGATGGTAGCGACATCTTTGTCACCGTTTACAAACCCGGCATCCAGATTGCCCTGGATAAGCCCCCCGTGGGAATCGCCATTCTCCGTCTCCAAGACACGCTCGGAGTGAGTCTAAATTCCATTTTTGCCGACTCTGTATTTCTCTATATCAACAATATCGAAGTCAAAAAAGCAGCGGGGGACACCCTATCGTTCCGGATCATCGCCAACGACTATGGAAAATTCTGGGTGAAAGGGATTGCACGGAATTCGACCGGTTCTGCCGCCGACTCCTTTTATTTCTTTGTACGGAAACCGGTAACGGTCGAAACGCTTCCTGCCGGGATCAAACCCGGAATCAACTATACTGGTTCGACGGATGTGACACTCTGCCTCTATGCTCCGCAAAAATCCTATTGTTTTGTGCTGGGTGATTTTAACGATTGGCAGCTCGATTCCTCGGCATATATGAAGGTATCGCCTGACAGTAACTATTTCTGGATCGTGATCCATAACCTGGAACCCGGGAAAGAATATATATACCAGTACTTCGTCGATGGCGAAATCCGGATCGGTGATCCCTATGCGGAAAAGGTGAGCGATCCGTGGAACGACAGTTACATAACCAGCGCCACCTATCCCGGGATGCTTCCTTACCCGAAAGGGAAAACAAGCGGGATCGCAACCGTCCTGCAGATCAATGCTCCTTCTTATTCCTGGAAGACAAATTCTTTCACTCCTCCGGCCAGAACGACTATGGTGGTTTATGAGTTGCTTGTCCGGGATTTCACGGATAAACATTCATTCCAGGCAGTCATCGATACAATTAAATACCTGAAACATCTTGGCATTAATGCCATTGAGCTGATGCCCGTAAACGAATTCGAAGGAAACAGCAGCTGGGGGTACAACACCAGCTATTATTTTGCAGTGGATAAATACTATGGCCCAAAAAACGACCTCAAGAAACTGATCGATACATGCCACCAAAGCGGAATTGCCGTGATCCTGGACGTGGTATACAACCATGCCTTCGGCACTTCGCCATATGTTATGCTTTACTGGGACAAGCTGAACAACCGTCCTGCCGCTACCAGTCCGTTCTACAATCCGGTTCCGAAACATGATTACAATGTCGGGAATGACATGAACCATGAATCTCCATCTTCCAAACAGTATATCAGCAATGCCCTGAAGTTCTGGCTGCAGGAATTCAGGGTCGACGGCTTCCGTTTTGACCTTTCAAAAGGGTTTACTCAGAAGAACACACTTGGGAACACTGCCGAATGGGGAATGTATGATGCCTCAAGGATTGCCATTCTGGCGGCATATGCAGATACTGTATGGAAAGTAAATCCGGACGCCTTTGTGATCCTGGAACATTTTGCAGATAATAGTGAAGAGAAAGAATTATCCAACCGGAGAATGATGCTATGGGGAAATTCCAACTATGCTTATGCTGAAGCTGCGATGGGTTATAACAACGGGAGTAATTCCGATTTTTCCGCAGTTTCCTACAAGGAGCGTGGCTGGTCGAACACCAACCTTGTAGGATACATGGAAAGCCATGATGAAGAACGCCTGATGTACAAATGTCTCCAATGGGGAAACAGTTCAGGAACATACGATATCAAGAACCCCGAAACGGCCCTTCTTCGCATGAGAATGGACGCCTTATTCTTCTTTACAATTCCTGGCCCGAAAATGATGTGGCAGTTTGGTGAACTGGGATATGACTATACCATTGATTATAATGGCCGTACCGGCGAAAAGCCAATACGGTGGGATTATTATTCCGAGCCGGGACGTCGTAATCTCAATAGGTTTTATAGTGCCATTATAAAACTGAAACAAAGAGAGCCCGTTTTCTCAACCGGTGATTACCAGCTGGATGTTCAATCTTCTTTCAAAAGAATTCAACTACATAAAACCGATCTGTACGCGCTGGTGCTAGGGAATTTCGATGTCACTTTCCAGAATATCAATCCCGCTTTCCCCCATACGGGGCAATGGTATGAATACCTTACCGGCGATTCAGTGCAAATTGATAACATTAATGCAACTCTGAAGTTTGCTGCCGGCGAATACCATATCTATACCGATAAAAAGATTGAGAACCCTGACTTTATTGATACAACATGGGCGGTTCGGGTCCCTGCGAATAACGGGTTCAGTACGGTCTATCCGAACCCTTCAACCGGCACCATCTCTGCAGCCATCAACCTCGGTTCACAAAATGAGGCTGAAGTCGAATTTGAGTTGTATAACAATTTGGGTCAGAACGTAAGCAGGTTTTCAGAAAAAGTCAGCGGATATAAGGTTATCCGGGTCGATGGCCGTGGATACACTTTCACCAAGGGCGTTTTCATGATCAGGATCAAAGCCGGCGAAAACAAGGCCCTGCATAAGATTGTCATAAGATGATTTTTTCTATCTTTGCATCTCTCAATCTTATTATATGAAGCAATTTCCTTTTTTCTTCTACTGCTTGCTTTTCTCCTTTGTTCTTTCATGGACCGCCGCCGGGCAAAACGTTGTAACCGGCTCTCCCATTGCGGATTCCGGCTTGATCACATTCCAGGTAGATATGTCTCAATGGGCGGCGAGAGGGCTGTTCCATCCTTCCACCGATATAATCGATATGCCAGGAACCATGAACAACTGGACCGGTTCAGCTCTCCTGCAAAAAATCGACACCACCCTGGTATACCAGATTGTTCTAAAACTGAATGCTGCCACGGTCCAGGAATTCAGATTCAGGATCAACCGCGATACGAACAAAGCCGAACTCAACAGCCACATGTATCGCGTGCCGCTGGACACGACGACTGTGAAATACATATACAGTGATTACGATACTACAACTGTTCCTGTTACCTTCAAATGTCACATGTTCTACCAGATCAAAGCCGGCCATTTTAACCCATTCCCGCAACATGATTACCTCGATGTAGCCGGGACATTCAACAACAATGGCGCCTACGACCTTCTTTTTGACCGCGGGCACGACAGCATTTACCAGGTCACGCTCAACTTGCCGAAGACCCTGATCAGCCCTGCCATACCCATTTTATTCAAATTCAGGATAAACGGGAACTGGAACACATCAGAACTCCCGAACGGAGGTCCGTTCCGCTCCTATTTTCTGCAGGACACTACCGGTGGAGTTCAAAACCTGGTTGATGTCTGGTACGACAACAAAAACCCGGCAATTCCCGCTCCACCTGTCGCCTACAACGTGTATATCCAGGGAAATTATGCTGCAAAGCAAATCCTTACCGGCTCCTATTCATACGAAGATTATAACTTTTTGCCGGAAGGCAACTCCCTCTACCGGTGGTATCTTGCCGATTCACCCACTCAGGTAAACCTGGTTCCGGTCGGCGATTCCACCATAAACTATGTCGTTGATTCGCTGAATGCCGGGAAATACCTCGCCTTTGAAGTTATACCTGTCGCCTCAGGAACCGGCGATTCACTGATCGGAAAACCGGTCAGGGTCTGGACGGGAAAGATCGGAGGAGTCGGGATCAGTAATCTGGAAATGAACCGAGTGCACTTCTTCCCCAATCCGGTTTCAGACCAGATCACCTTTGATCATCTAGGGAATACAGCGTGGATCGAGATTTACAGCATTTTCGGGCAGAAAGTTGCTGTACTGGAAACATTGAATCTAAACCAGGTCAGCCTGGATGTCTCCGGGCTCAGCAAAGGGATCTACCTGCTGAAATTCTGCAGGCCCGACAATGGCTATACCACCTCGAAATTCATCAAAAAGTAACACTTTCATATAAAGGAAAGGCTGACCGGCAGGATTTCTTAACGGGAACCAACCGGAAAAACTCATGGGAAATATTTCCTGAAAAGATATTTAACGGCAGGCTGATGCCGTAACATGGTTGCCTCCTGGTAGTATTCCACCCTGAACCTTTTCATCCAATGATCTCTTCCGGTATAACTCCTTACCAGGACAACAGGATCCTTATCCGGTTGATCGCGAAAATCCTTACCGGCAAATTCTTTTCCGAGCCATTCAAGAAAAAGCCTGGCATTCTTCATTGGATAATCCTTTGATCTTAACAGTTTCAGGTAACGAAGAGCCTCCTGCAAATCTTTCTTACCCTGGAAATACAAAAATGCCCCGATCGTGAGTTCCTGCAGGGATCTTTCGCTGACATAGTCATACATCAGCTTATAACCAAGCCCGAAACGTCCGATATTTTTAGAGGTAAAAAAATGTTCCATATCAAGGTACCCGGCTATGGCTTTTTCAAATTGGCCGGTTATTACCAGGAGATCAATATTCCGTTGCATTTTTTGAAAATTCACAGCCTGTGCATATTTGCTGATGGTATCCCTCATTCCTGCTGAATGGATCTGGCAATCCGGATTTTGGCGGATGAGTGATAAAGCTGAATCTGTTAACGCAGCAGCCAACATGAAATCCTTTAATTCCCTGTCGCGTTCCGCGCGCAGTAGAAAGACATCCACATCCTCATTCGCATTCCAGCAGATCCGTTCTTCAACTTTCCTCCGGTACCCTGCGAGCGCATCCGATAATTCCCGGGAACTTCCCACACCGGTGGTTCGCTGGATAAAGGCGATGGAATCCGCAAACCTGCGGGCGCTCTCCAGCCGGTTTGTCCAGATCCTTCCCTCTCCCGCATAGAGCAAGTGAATCAGGTAAAAAGGATAGGTAACCTTACAAAGTGAATCAAGCAGTAGATCGGAATCATACTTTTCTTCTACCGACATTTGCCTGGCAAGAAAAAAATTCCGCCCGGCCTCAGGTTTATCAAACTTTGCCAGGTTTTCCTCTCCCTCTCCAATTAAAATCTTATACCTGCAAAACTGCATTTTTGGTTTAAGCCCCCGATGGATCAAAGAAAGGGTGAGGGAATCAAATCCCTTCTCAAACTCACGGTAACAATCGAGCGCTTCAGGATACTGAGCAGAGGAATACAGGGTATCGCACCGGGAAAGCGTTTCTTCAACCAATTTTCCAAAGACCTTAGTAAACAAAGAATCGGAAGTGATAATAGCGGCGTGTTCCTTCCGGTAATTTTGCGCCCGTATCATATAGAAACGCGCCATTTCCTGTTTTCCGTTCCGGATGGCGCCATCGGCCACGCCAAGATAGGAATCATAAATGCCATTGGCCGCTTTTGTAATGATCTCCCTGTCGTTGTCGGTTCCTCTTAAAAAAGGATTTACTTCACTGAAATTACGGGCATTTCCGAGCAATTCGACCGCGTCGGCATATTGCTGGTTCTTCATCAGTTCATCTGCCCGGTCATGGTATGCTTTGTTGATTTTCCCGGAGATCAATGCCAGCGTTGAATCGGGGTCCTGACCCGGGAACATCTTCCCAACCAGGTTCCGGATCACTTCACTGTCATCTTCAAAAGCCTTCAAACGGAAATACCTTTCAAGGAATTCGTGATAGATCTCACTGTTTCGTTCGGTGACCAGCATCGACCAGCGGATATAGCAATCCATTCTGGCAAGAAATTGCCGGATCAGCGAATCCGGGGGAAAAGCAGAATTCAGGATGCCCGGTGTTTTCAGGTTCTCCTGGAAGGTCATCGTTGCGTTGCGCGAAAAACGTGAAAGGCGGTTATATTTCACCTGGTATCTCATCGGATCAAGTGAATCCAGTTCAAGGCGTTGTGAAAAGTTTTTCTCCTTTAAAATTGCCAGGATCTTATTCAGCTCTTCCAGGATGATAAAATAGCCGGGATAACGGTTTATTTCTCCCAGGTCGATCTCACGGACTTCATTCTCCAGGGAATCCAGAATTGCATTTGCAGCATAATAATCATTGATCAGAGTCACCCGTTCCCGGAAACGAGCAAGCCCATCTTCATCAAAATAAAAACGAAGGTGATTCACCACCACGGTATCTGAATCACATGAAAAATGAGGGACCTGGTATTTCAGAAGCGCAGTGTCATTTTCTGTAAATTTCAGGTCGATGGCTTCTGGTAGATCGAAGAAGGCTGAGGTGTCTTTTTTTTCAATGCGGCAGGTAAAAGCCAGCCGGTCAGGCATCATCACCGGAGCCATGGAAAACTTCCGGAAATGGATGTTCCCACTGAGTTTCTTAGATCCAAAAGAGATCCTGACAATAGGATCTCTGCCTTCCGATGTTTCTATCCGGAACTGCAGTACCGTATTCAGGGTAAAAGAAACCCTGCGGCGATTTTTAATCGCATCCTCGGCAATCACGGCAATCATCTCATTGAAAATTCCTGATAAAGTTGACTCCTTTTCCATGTATCCGAAGGTGAAATGGACAGGAGAAGAAAACGAACAGGCGCTTTTCTGAGCAACCAATGCTGAAGACCAAAACAGGAAGAAAAGGATTAAGTACAGAATTCTAAGTCGGGACAAAGCCGTGGATTTTGGATTTCCAAAAGTACACAATTGCCCCAATGTGTTTGAAGCCGGCCCGGATTTTTCCGTTCTGAACTGTAAATCTGTCATGTAGAATATATTGGTACGCCTTTTGACTTGTAAACGGGTTCTTTCATTTAAAAATAAATTATGATCAATATACCGGCGGCGGAGAAGAAAAGGGTGATGATCGTGGGCTGCGGATTTGCCGGACTGAAACTGGCCCGGAAGCTCAGGCATTCAGGGTACCAGGTAGTAATCGTTGATAAACGTAATTACCACCAGTTTCAGCCACTTTTTTACCAGGTTGCTACGGCGGGTCTTGAACCCAGCGCAATCTCGTTTCCCTTGCGGAAGATCTTTCAGAATTATAAAGATTTTTACATCAGGATTGCTGAAGTGATGAATATCGATACAGAAAAACAGCAACTCTGGACCACATTGGGAATCATACAATACGATTATCTTGTACTTACCCAGGGCGCTTCCAATTTCTTTTTCGGAATGAAAACCATGGAATCTCTTTCCAAACCCATGAAATCTGTTTCCGAAGCGCTCGATCTGCGAAACACCCTGCTGCAGAATTTCGAGAATGCGCTGGCTGCCACAACAGAGGAAGACCAGGAAGGGTTCCTGAACCTGGTGGTGGTGGGCGGAGGCCCTACCGGTGTTGAAGTTTCGGGCGCACTTGCTGATATGCGGAAATATGTGATCGGGAAGGACTACCCGGAACTTGTCAAAGAAAAGATCAACATTTACCTGGTTGAAGGGATGAACAGGCTGCTCGTGGCGCTCTCGGAACGGTCGGCGGAGAAGGCAAAAGAATTCCTGGAACGCCTTGGCGTAGAAGTAATACTAAATTCCCAGGTCAGGAATTACGATGGAAAATATATTGAAACCTCTGATGGAAAAAAGATCCGGACGAACCTGGTCATCTGGACTGCAGGTATTACCGGGGCCAGGATCGGTGGACTGCGGGAAAGTTCATACGGAAAAAACAACAGGCTTATGGTTGACCGTTTTAGCCAGGTACAGGGATATTCAAATATTTTTGCATTAGGAGATGTGGCATTGATGGAAGAACCCCGTTTCCCCAATGGGCACCCGCAGGTAGCCCCGGTTGCGATTCAGCAGGCAAGACTCCTGGCAAAAAACCTGGTAAGGACCCGTATTCAAAAAGATTTGATTCCTTTTTCCTATAAGGACAAAGGCACAATGGCAACGGTCGGCCGGAACCTGGCCATTGTGGAACTACCCAATGCCCGGTTTTACGGAACCTTTGCCTGGATGGTATGGATGTTCGTTCACCTGATGTCGATCGTTGGCATACGGAACCGCTTCCTCATCCTGATCAACTGGTTCTGGAATTATGTGACCTATGACACTTCATTGCGGCTGATCTTAAAACCCAAAGGATGTTAATGCAGTAATAGTATGGAAAAAAACGATATTGAAAGAAGGTACCAAAAAGTGTGCAATGATATTTTCCAGGGACGGATCAAATCTGCCCTCGATGCCTTGGGAGCATTGCTCCGCATTGTAAACCGATCAGATTTTTTTTTCGATCTGGAAAATATCACCGAAAACTATCAGAGCCTGCTGAACTATGCATTCGAAGGGGCGAAAGACCCGGAACGGAAGGAGATCCTGAAGAAGATCTCTGCTTCTGTTCTTTCACTGGCCGATGAGGTCAGGGATACCTTAACGGCGAAAGACTATCCCCAAAAAAACACGGAAAAAGCCCTGATGGTACGTCTCCTCGGAGATGATCCGCAGGCAGTATCCGACCGGCTGGAAGAATTCCTGTCTGAAAATAACCTGCAACGGATGTTGAAGGAAACGGGAACATCTTCATCCGAAGCCAAGCCCATTGAAAATATTTTCCGACTGATCTGGTTAACCCATAAGATGAAAGATACTTCCGTTGAAAAGATCCGCCCGATCGCTCATTCAACGATTTTCGAGAACCACGAAAAATGCCTGGTAGTTTCTGCGCTTACCCTCAGCCTCCTGGATTTTTTTGACCCCCGGAAGATCCTTTTGCTGATGGAGTTCGTCGGCGAACATGAGATGGAAGTTTACCAGCGCGCCCTCACGGGTCTTGGGCTTGTTTTGGTCTGGTACGACCGGCGGATCAGTTTTTACCCGGAAATCATGGTGAGGCTTGATGAACTGAGCCAGGATGAAGGCATTCAACAGGACATGGAGGCATTGCTGCTCCAATTGCTCATGGCCCAGGAAACAGAATCCATCGTCAAGGCATTTGAAGAAGAAGTACTTCCCGACATGAAGAAAATGATGCCGAAATTTGAAGATAAGCTTCAATTGGATAAGATCTTCGGGGAAGAAGACCTGGAAGGGAAAAACCCTGACTGGAAAGAGATGATCGATGAGGTTCCCGGGCTTTTCGAACGGATCGAAAAATTCACCCGTATGCAGATGGAAGGAGGCGATGTTTTCCTGAGCACCTTTTCCCAACTGAAACGGTTTGACTTCTTCACCCGGATGAGTAATTGGTTTGTTCCCTTCTATGCTGATCATCCCGACTTGAAAAACAACGAGAATGACGAAGAACAATTTTTCAGCAGGTTGCTGGAAGGTCTTGGAAGGGCTTTTTATCTCTGCAACTCCGACAAGTATTCCTTTGCCCTGAATTTCAATGCTGTTCCTCCGCAACAGCGATCGATGATTATGACCTATTTCGAAGCCGAACTGGAACAGATGAAGGAAATGGCTTCGGAAGAGGATATCCTGAGTCCAACGGCAGCATCGAATGCGATCTTTATCCAATATATCCAGGATCTTTACAGGTTCTTCAAACTCTATCCCTTCCACAATGAATTTTATGATATCTTCCAGAAAAAAATCCGGTTTACGGAACTCTATTTCTACAAGACTTTCTTTGAACGCGACAATTTTACTGCCCGGCTTGCTGCATTCTATTTTGATAAAAATCATTACCCGGAAGCCATTGAGATGAACAAATACCTGGTTGAAAAAGAAGGGCCAAAAGGTGAATATTATGAGAAGATCGGTTATTCTTACCAAAAAATGGGGTTGTTTCCCGAAGCCATTGAATTCTATAAAAAAGCAGAATTATTCGATGGTGACCGCCTCTGGATTCTAAAGAAATTGGGTTGGTGTTCCCTGAAACTGAAGGATTATACAAATGCCCTGAAATATTTTGAAGGATGTGCACAGATTCAGCCGGACGACCTCACGATCCAGGCGCAGATCGGCCAATGTCATCTGAGCCTGAAGAATTTCGAAGAAGCCATGAACAGTTATTCAAAAGTTCTTTACTTCCAGCCCGGAAACTTTAAGGTGCTCCGCCCAATCGCTTACTGCCAGTTTGTTCTCGGGAAACTTGACCATGCTGAAGAATCATACCAGCAGATACTTTCAGGCTCCGACTTCCCCGGGCCGTTTGATCTGATGAATGCCGGGCATGTCCTGCTCTGCCTTAATAAAAGAAAGGAAGCGCTTACACTATATAAGAAAAGCAAATCCGACCTTTTCTTTGCAACGAATTCTTTCCAGTCGGCTTTTGAGGAAGATACCCCCTACCTCCTGAAAAACGGGATCAACGGGGAAGACTTACCACTGCTGATGGATTACCTGTTGTTCCAGGTTGAATGATGTTCTTCCTAAGATTAGAATGGCTACTAACAAAATAACAAAATAGCGTTGCTTCGTTACGCTCGCAATGACAACTACTTCCTCTTACTCACAAAACGAATTGTCATTGCGAGGAACGAAGTGACGAAGCAAAGCGAAAAATATGTTAAAATCCAAGAAAATGAAGATCCTGATAATCGGAGGAAATGGGACAATTGGTAGACGGATAAAGGAAAGATTACAGACTAACCATGAAATCATTGTGGCCGGGAAAAACTCAGGCGACCTGAAATTCAACCTGGAAAACAGTTCGTCAATCAGGGAATTATTTGAAAAAATTGGTCCACTGGATGCCATCATCGCTGTTGCAGGCGATGCGAAATGGGACAGGTTTGAAAACTTAACAGAGGATGACTATTATACCGGCATCCGGAGTAAGCTGATGGGACAAGTGAACCTTGTCAGAATAGGTAAGGACTATCTCAATTATGGAGGTTCGATCACATTGACTTCCGGAATCCTGGCCGACGAACCGGAAATCATGACAACCAGTGCAGCCATGGTCAACGGGGCCATTCACAGCTTTGTAAAAGCCGTGAACCTGGAATTAGAAACAATCCGGGTGAATGTCGTCTGTTCTGATGTCGTCGAAGATTCGTTTGAAAGATACAAAAACTTCTTTCCGGGACACAGGCCCGTTCCGATGGAAAAAGTCACTGATGCTTATGTTAAATGCATTGAAGGTACTATCAGAGGAGAAATAATCAGAATTAAGGCCTAAACCTCCACCACCCGGATCGTCCAGAAGTCATCCGAAAGATTCTCTTCTTCCAGGTACTGATAAGGCATTGTAAAATAGCCTTTCAAACCCCAACCGGTTCCCCAGCTGTTGCGGATGATAAAACGTTTGTTCACCGATTTAATGCCATCCCTGATCTGTGCGCCGTTATCGCTGTCGATGCTATGCTCGATGACCCTTTCATTGTAATAGATAAAAAAGGGTGCAAAGACATTAAAATTTAGCAGATAACCATGTTCTGACAATTTGTATTATTTTTGTTTCTCATCCATGACAAAACATTTGCATGAAAAAGCCTGTTCTCGTCCCAACCGACCTTACCGATGTGGCAACAAAAGCCATTCATCAGGCAGGGATCATCGCAAAAAAAGCCGGTACCTCTGTTTCCCTTTTGCATGTCCTCAATGAAAAATCACCTTCTAGGGAAGATGCAGAGAAACAACTTAAAATTGAAGCTGAGCGTGTCAAGGAATTGACCGGTAAAGTATGTGAGATACTTCTGATGGAAGGTTCGATCTTCGAAGTGATTCCCCAAGTTACGTGCGATCAGGGTTTTGATCTTATGGTGATCGGAACACACGGCATTCATGGAATCAAACAGCATTTCATGGGTGCAAACATTCTGAAATTGGTCAACAGGATACATGCGCCTGTGTTGGTAATGCAGAAGGATTCACCGCTCATGGAGAACTTCCGCACGCTCGTTATGCCTGTTAGCAGTCATGTGGATTTTCATAAAGAGATTGATTCAGTCCTGTTTTTCACTTCACTTTTTGGTACGGAAGTTCATCTATATTCAATCTATAAGCCAGGCTTTGAATGGCCGGAACAAACACTGAAAAACATAGAAGATGCAAAGTCCACATTTGAATCCAACGGCGTAACATTGATAAGGGTGAAGGAGGAACAGAAAGTCTTCTCACAAGGATATGCCAAACAAACCCTTCTCTATGCCGGTTCTGCCGGCGCCGACCTGATTTCGGTGATGTCGACACCCTCTGATGACTATTACTACTTTGCTGCTGCAGACAAAGAAGCATTGTTGCTGAATGACCTGTATCTGCAGGTATTGTGTACCGGATGATACGGGATGAATCGCCTTTTCATTTTTACTTATTTTTTTTACTTATCGATCTAACAAATGTTCAGACTGGAAAGCAAGATAAACACCAAAGGAGCTGAATTCCTCAGAAACAGGGATGAATATCTCCCGATCCTGGCAAAATTCAAAGATACCCTGTCGAAAGTCAGGCAGGGCGGGCCTCCGCTGTTAGTGGCAAGGCACAAGGAGCGGGGCAAACTTCTGGCCCGGGAACGGATTGATTTATTGGTGGATAAAAATACGCCATTCATTGAACTGTCGACCCTGGCAGCTTACGACCTATACAATAATGAATTTCCTTCGGCTGGTATCGTGACCGGGATTGGTGTGATCCATGGAAAGGAAACCATGATTATTGCCAATGATGCTACGGTAAAGGGAGGAACCTATATTAAGGAAACCATTAAGAAACATGTGAGGGCACAGGAAATTGCCATGGAGAATCATCTTCCCTGCGTTTATCTTGTGGATTCCGGAGGTGTTTTTTTACCGGAGCAGGCAAATGTTTTTCCTGATAAATACGATTTCGGACGATTCTTCTTCAACCAGGCAAGGTTATCAGCCAAAGGGATCCCGCAGATTGCCGTGGTCATGGGGTCCTGCACAGCAGGTGGCGCTTATGTACCCGCTATGAGCGATGAAACTATCATCGTAAGGAACCAGGGAACTATTTTTATCGGAGGCCCGCCACTTGTGAAAGCGGCTACCGGTGCGGAAGTTACGGCAGAAGAACTGGGCGGCGCCGAGGTGCACACATCCATTTCCGGCGTTGCCGACCACATGGCAGAAAATGACGTTCATGCCATCCAGATCTGCAGGAACATCTTTGAATCCATCCAGCGCCATGAGTACCAGCATTTGGAAACCATTCCTGTGGAAGAACCCTTTTATAACGCTGAAGAACTTTATGGTATTCTCCCAATTGACCTGAAGAAACCGGTGGATTCGCGGGAGATCCTTGCACGTATCGTAGATGGAAGCAAATTCCATGAATTCAAGGAACGGTACGCCCCTACCCTGGTTACCGGTTTTGCACACATCATGGGCTACCCGGTAGGAATTCTTGCGAACAATGGCGTATTGTTCGGGGAAACTGCCCTGAAAGGAGCTCATTTTGTGCAGCTTTGCACCAACCGGAACATTCCCATCCTGTTCCTGCAGAATGTCACAGGATTTATCGTTGGCAAGGAATACGAACGCGGAGGAATTGCCCGTGATGGCGCAAAGTTCGTGCATGCCGTCGCCAATGCCGATGTTCCCAAGTTCACCATCATCTTCGGAGGATCGTTTGGCGCCGGGAATTATGCCATGGCTGGGAGAGCCTATGAGCCAAGGTTTTTATTTATGTATCCGAATTCCAAGATATCCGTCATGGGAGGCGAACAGGCAGCAAATGTCCTGATCACCGTGAAGGAAGACCAGCTACATGCCCAGGGTAAAACCTTGTCCGGGGAGGAACGTGAAAAAATGCGGCAGACCATCCTGAAAAAATACGAAGATGAGGGGTCTGCTTATTTCAGTACCGCAAGGTTATGGGATGATGGCATCATTGATCCCACAGATACCCGGAAAATTCTGGGACTATCCATTGCCATTTCCCAGAACAGGAAATATGAAAAAACCAAATACGGAGTATTCAGAATGTAAGCTATGAGAAAGTTTGAAACCCTGGAAGTTGACCTTGATCATGGGATTCTGACCGTTTTACTGAACCGGCCTGAGATCCATAATGCATTTAACGAAACCATGTTAAAGGAGCTGGCCGGAATTTTCGAAGATGTTGACAAACCGGAGATTCTTTGTGTTGTGCTGCGCGGGAAGGGTAAATCCTTCTGCGCCGGGGTTGACCTTCAATGGATGAAGGCGGTTTCACGGAACAGCCATGAACAGAATTACCAGGAAAGTCTCCTTCTTTCAAAATGTTTTGAGTCCATATATACCTGCCCCAAGCCTACAATAGCCATTGTTCATGGAGCAGCGCTCGGCGGGGCCAATGGGTTGCTGTCTGCCTGTGATCTGGCCTATTGCACCGATACTTCTGTTTTCTCGTTGAGCGAGGTCAAGATCGGGATCGTACCGGCGACCATTTCCCCTTATGTGATTAAGCGGATCGGCGAGTATGGGGCACGGGAGCTCATGCTCACAGGACGCAGGATCAACGGGAAGGAAGCCGAAACATTCCGGCTTGTGAATAAATCGGTGCCACCGGAACTGATCGAAGAAACCGTAGCCGAAACCATCGCAAATCTTCGCACCAGCGGCCCAAAGGCAATGAACCATTGCAAGTCGCTCATCCACGAGGTCTGCAATCATCTTACGATGAAAGAAGCATATGACTATACGGCACGGATGATCGCTGATATCCGGGCTTCAGAAGAAGGCCAGGAAGGGATGAATGCTTTTCTGGAAAAACGAAAACCAAACTGGGTGCACTAAACTGACCGAATGACGAAGATTACAAAAATACTGATTGCCAACCGTGGGGAGATTGCTGTCCGTATCATGCATACCGCAAAGAAAATGGGCATCACCACCGTTGCCGTTTATGCTGAGGCTGACCGGTATTCCCTTCATATTCAGGAAGCAGATGAAGCAAGGTGCATCGGGGAGGTGGAACTCAGTGAAACCTACCTGAATATTGAAAAGATCATTGCCGTCGCAAAGGAATCGGGGTGCAATGCCATCCATCCGGGTTACGGGTTCCTGGCAGAGAACCCGCTTTTCGTTGAGGCATGCGATGCAGCAGGAATCATCTTTATAGGCCCCCGGGCGAATGTCATGCGGACCATGGGAAACAAGATCGAAGCCCGTGCATTCGTAAAGAAAGCAGGTGTTCCGGTAACCGAAGGCCTGACCGGGAAACGAGAGACATTATTGAAAGCCAAAAGCAAACTCGGCTTTCCTGTTTTGTTAAAGGCAGCTGCAGGTGGCGGTGGAAAAGGAATGCAGATCGTTCATGAAGAAAAGGAACTGGCAGAAGCGCTCGAATCAACAGCCAGACAAGCACTGGCCTACTTTGGCGACGATACCATCTACCTTGAAAAATACCTGGATGAACCCCGCCATATTGAATTTCAGATCCTCGGAGATAACCAGGGAAATGTGATCCATCTTTTTGAACGGGAATGTTCGATCCAGAGGCGATACCAGAAGATAATCGAGGAGTCGCCCTCCCCTACCCTGACACCGGAACTGCGGGGAAAGATGGGAGCAGCAGCAGTAAGGATCGGAAAAAAGATCGGCTATACCAATGCTGGAACCATCGAATTCCTTGTTGACAAGGAGATGAATTTTTATTTCCTGGAGATGAATACCCGTATCCAGGTGGAACACCCGGTAACGGAAATGGTGACCGGCACCGACCTGGTGGAAGAGCAGATCCGGATAGCAGAAGGACATCCACTGCGACTGAAGCAGGAAACGCTAAGGCAAAATGGCCATGCCATCGAATGCAGAATATATGCAGAAGATCCGGAACATAATTTCAGACCATCCCCGGGAAAAATGACCATGTACAAGGAACCGGTCATGGATCACATACGTATCGATAAAGGAATTACCGCCGATACTGAGATCACGAGTTCCTACGACCCGATGATCTGCAAACTGGTTTCATGGGGAAGCGACCGGGAAGAAGCGCGTAAACGGATGACAGCAGCCCTCCGTGAGTATGTGATCCATGGGATCCGGACAAATATCCCCTATCTTTCCAGACTGCTCGCCAACCAGGCATTCATTTCAAATACCATTTCCACTAAGTTCTGCGACGAACACACCCCTGAAATTATTGCCGAGATCCTGAAGGACCGCGATCAAATTCCGGTTTATCTGCCGCTGATCGGCTACCTGTTGTTCAGCCTGGGAATCAGGAACAGAAAAGAAACTTTGAATGGATTTCCGGCGATCATATGGAACAAAACCGGATTCTGGAGGGAACAGATGAAGATCAGGATAAAATCAGGAGAGCTGGAATACACGGTCGCGATTCCTTATTCTCAAAACCCAAATTATAAGTTTGTTATCGGCGAAGAGGGGTTTATGATCAAAAAAGTGCACGAGGAAACTTCCACACTGACATTCTCTCTAAACGGAATCAATTACCTGGTACATGTCTCCAGGGATACAGAAGATATGGGATTTGTCAGTTTCGCAGGACATATTTTCGAAATGCAGCGTCAGGATTTTCTTCCCGAATCAGTATCGCCGGTTCGTTTTGAATCTGCCGGTAATCATAGCAATGAAGTTTATTCTCCCATGCCTGGGAAAGTGATTAAGTTATTCGTAAAAAAAGGAGAGAAAGTAAATAAAGGGGATATACTTCTCATCATCGAAGCAATGAAAATGGAGAACTCGATCCTTTCTCCTAATGATGGCATTGTGGAACTGATCAATGTGGCCCTCAACGACCGGGTTGATCCGGGAAGAGCATTGATTATCCTTGAAAAAAATGAAGATTGAAATAAAAATCAAATTATCATAAATGAACAAAGTTGTAAAAGATGCGAATGAAGCCATTCGCGGGATAACGGATAATATGACAATCCTGTTCGGGGGATTCGGCCTGTGCGGAATCCCGGAAAACTGTATCAAAGCATTGGCTGCCACGAATATTAAGGGGTTGACTTGTATCTCAAACAATGCGGGCGTGGATGACTTCGGTCTGGGCGTTCTCCTGGCCAAGCACCAGATGAAAAAAATGATGGCTTCATATGTCGGCGAGAACAAAGAGTTTGAGCGCCAGCTGCTCAACGGAGAACTTGAAGTAGAACTGATCCCGCAGGGGACGCTGGCGGAGAGAATCCGGGCAGGAGGTGCAGGTATCCCCGCTTTCTATGTTCCGGCAGGATATGGGACGGAAGTTCAGGGGAACAAAGAAGTACGGGAGTTCAATGGAAAAATGCACCTCATGGAATTGGGAATCACTGCCGATTTTGCTATCGTAAAGGCAAAGTATGGAGACACCCGCGGAAACCTGATCTTCAACAAAACGGCAAACAATTTCAACCAGGCAATTGCCACAGCCGGAAAGATCACCATCGCAGAAGTGGAAGAACTGGTCCCTTTTGGTTCATTTGACCCGAATCATGTTCATACGCCGGGGATCTATGTTCAGCGGATTTTTCAGGGGATGAATTACGAGAAACGAATTGAATTCAGAATTACTCGTCAATAAAGTATTATAGGCAAAAAATCAAAACAAATTCATAAATCTAATTCGTAATTCGTAATTTTATAAATATGGCATTAGATAAAGATGGAATTGCCAGGAGGATCGCAAAAGAGTTGAAAGACGGGTTTTATGTCAACCTCGGGATTGGGATTCCCACACTTGTTGCAAATTATATCCCGGAAGGCATGGAGGTCATTCTTCAGTCGGAAAACGGCTTACTGGGAATCGGGCCTTCTCCCGGCCCTGATGAAGTTGATCCCGACCTGATCAATGCAGGAAAGCAAACGATCACTGCTTTACCGGGAGCCGCCTTTTTTGATTCTTCAGCTAGTTTCGCGATGATCCGGGGAGGACATATCGACCTGACAGTATTGGGAGCATTTGAAGTCTCGGAGAAAGGAGATATTGCCAGCTGGAAGATCCCGGGAAAACTGGTGAAGGGTATGGGTGGCGCCATGGACCTGGTAGCCTCTGCAAAGAACATCATCGTTGCCACTACCCATACAGATAAGGACGGGAAATCAAAACTCCTGAAGCAATGCACCCTGCCACTTACAGGTGTAAATTGTGTCAGACGAATCATTACTGACCTGGCGGTTGTGGATATCACCGAAGCAGGGTTTAATCTGGTGGAAAGAGCGCCGGGGGTGAGTGTTGAAGAGATCCGATCGGCCACCGAAGGAACACTTGTTGTGGAGGGCGAGATCCCGGAAATGGAAATTTAGCTCCACCCCTTCTCCTCCCCAAACGGGGAGGGGTGAAAGAAATGGAATAACACACGACATATGAATTATCCGAAAAAAGTTGTCATAGGAGATATAACCGTCAGGGATGGATTTCAGCATGAAGAAACCTTCATCCCGACGGAGGCGAAGATATGGGTTGCAGAGCAACTGATACTGGCAGGATTCCGCCATATCGAGGTTACAAACCTGGGAAATCCCCAGGCAATGCCCCAGTTCAGTGATGCCGATACGGTACTGAAAAGTCTTCGGTCAAGTAAAAAAATCGCCGACCGGATTAACCAGGTTTCCCTTACGGCGATTACCATCCGGGAAAAAGCCATCGAACGTGCTATCCGGGCCAAAAAGGACGGTTTCGGTCCCGACAGGATATTGCTGATGGTTTCAACCAGCGAATCCCATCATGTTAAAAATTCAGGGATCAGCCTGGACGAATATTGGAAAATGGCAGAAAAATATATCCCGTTGGCACACGATGCCGGAATAAAGGTAAACGGCACGGTCAGCACCATCTGGGGTTGCCCGATCGAAGGTCCCACCGAAATGACCAAAGCGATTGAATTTGCAAAGCGATGGTTTGATATCGGGGCCAATGATGTGGAACATGCCGATCACGACGGGTCTGCATCTCCCGACCGGGTTTACCGGTATTATTCCATGCTCCTGGATGCCATCCCGAGACCAGAAAAACAGATTGTCCATTTTCATACCACTCGTGGATGGGGACTTGCCAATGTGCTTGCTGCTTTACAGGCAGGGATGACCAACTACGAATCCACAATGGGAGGAATCGGAGGACAGCCTGCAAACTTTGTCAGTGGAGTCCCGGTAGCGGGAACTGGCAGCTATTATTATAAGGATTCGAATATTGTCGGATTGAATTCTACAGAAGATATGGTGGTGATGATGGACGAGATGGGCATTGATACCGGGCTGAATATAGATATGGTACTTGAGATCGGCACCATGGTGGAAAAGATCGTTGGAAGGCGACTTCGTTCCGAATCCATAAGGAATGGAAGAATACCTAAATCCCTGACAGGAAAAAAATAGTTAAAAATGAAGATCATCGAATCACCCCGGGAGGGCATGCAAAGTTTACACTATACCATCCCAACAGAGAAAAAGGTCAGGTATATCCAACAACTTATAAAGATCGGTTTTGACACAGTCGAAATAGGAAGCATTGTCTCCCTGAAACTTATCCCACAGATGGCCGATACTTTGGAGGTTCTGAAGCATGTCGACTTTTCCGGCACCCGTTCGAACCGGATGGTGCTTGTAGTGAATAAAAAAGGGGCTGAGATCATATCGGAAGTGAAAGAAATCACGCATATCTCTTACCCGCATTCCATCTCTCCTACCTTTCTGAAGAAGAACATGAATTTAACCACTGAACAATCCATAGAAACCGTCAGTGAAATTGCAAACCTTTGTGAGAAAACAGGGAAACAACCCGTTATTTACATCTCCATGGCTTTCGGCAACCCATACGGAGATCCATGGAGCATAGAAATTTTGAGGGAAGGGATCCAGGCACTGCAAAAAATCGGGGTCTGGATAATTCCGCTTTCAAATGTGGCCATTGAAATAGACAAACAACTCATCAAAGAGGTCTATTCGCTGCTGATCCCGGAGTTTTCCCAGATCGAATTCGGGCTTCATCTCCATACTACGAATAAAAACTGGCAGGAGAATGTTCTCACTGCATATGAAAGCGGATGCAGGAGGTTTGATTCGGTAATCAACGGATACGGAGGTTGCCCGATGACAGGGAAAGAGATGCTGGGTAACCTGAAAACCGAAAACCTGGTTACATTTGCCGACGACCATGGGCTGGCAGGGAACCTTGATCCTGATGCTTTGAATGAGGCATATAAGCTGGTTTCTGCAACATTCATGAAACCTGTTTCATTACAATCTGATCCAGAACATAAATAAAATAAGTATAACCCATTAAACCAAAGTTATGTATCTCACCGAAGAACATGAAATGATCCGGAAGACCGTGCGCGATTTTGCTGAACGCGAGGTAAAACCTATGGCTCAGGAGCTTGACGAGAAAGAAGAATTTTCCATTCCCCTTACAAAACGGATGGGAGAACTGGGTCTGTTCGGAATCCGCACTGCAATTGAGTATGGCGGGATCGATATGGATGCACTCGCCTATGTGATAGCAGTGGAAGAACTTGCAAGGATCGACGGTTCCCATGCGGCTACACTTGCAGCCCATATTTCATTGGGGATAGGCCCGATCATGAATTATGGTTCCGAAGAACAGAAAAAGAAGTACCTCCCGATGTTATCGACCGGTGAGGCTACATGGGCTTTCGGACTTACCGAACCGGAAGCCGGCAGTGATTCGCGCAATACAAAGACCACTGCACGTCTTGAGAATGGCTTCTGGATCATTAATGGTTCCAAAATTTTTATTACAAACGGATCTTCTTCCATCAATAAGGGTGCTACCGTCCAGGTTTTGACAAAGAACGAGAATGGCAACAAAGAATTTTCGACGATCCTTGTTGATGCAGATACGCCGGGGTTCAAGCGCGTTACCATGCACCGGAAGATGATGTGGAGAGCTTCAGACACTGCGCAACTGTTTTTCGAGGATTGCAGGGTTCCCGAGTCCAACCTGCTTGGTGCCCGCGGAGAAGGTTCGAAGATCATGCTGAATACGCTCGACAGCGGCAGGCTTGCCATCGGAGCAATGGGACTTGGACTTGCCCAAGGTGCTTTTGAAATGGCCATGAAATATGCCAAAGCACGGAAACAGTTTGGCAAGCCCATTGCCCAATTCCAGGTCATCGCTTTCAAATTGGCAGATATGGCTACCAAGATAGAACTGGCAAGAAACCTGCTTTACAAAGGCGCCTGGCTGAAGTCAAACAATCAACCTTTTGCAAAGGAAGCTGCAATGGCAAAATTGTATTGTTCAGAGATTGCCAGGGAAGTCGCCGATGAAGCCGTTCAGATTCACGGAGGCTATGGATTGATGAAAGACTATGATATTGAGCGCTTTTACCGTGATCAACGTCTGCTTCAGATCGGTGAAGGAACCTCAGAAATCCAGCGGTTGGTAATTTCAAGGTACATCGGCTGTTATGACAGTTGATGAGCTGGCGAGTTGGCGAGTTGTGTGATTTGAGATTTGAGATGTTGACTGCCTAAACTGCGAAAATAAATTCTTAATTTATAATAGAACGTCATGCCACACATAGCAATCCTTTCATCCAGCATACGTAAGGGGCGGATTAGTCACCGCGTCACACTGTTTCTCAAACGACTAATTGAAGAGAAGAACCTGGCGACTGTTGAAATCATTGATCTGAACGAGTACCAGTTCCCTATATTTCATGAACGGTTGATGTTCCAGGAAAATCCAATGCCTGAATTGTTGAAATATTCAAAGAAGATAAAAGAAGCCGATGGTGTTCTGATCGTTACCCCGGAATACAACGGAGGATACCCTGCCAGTCTGAAAAACGCGATCGACGTACTTTACCCGGAGTGGCAACGAAAGCCGGTTGCTATTTCTACCTGTTCCGACGGGGATTTTGGCGGAAACCAGGTCATCACTTCGATCCAGTTCGTACTCTGGAAGATGCATGCGATGACGGTTCCTGCAATGTTCCCGAATCCCAATGCGGATAAGGCTTATGATGATCAAGGCAATCCTGCCGACGTACCCGGAACGGAAAAACGCGCACTCCATTTCCTGAAAGAATTGCTTTGGTATATAGAAGCAAAACAAAGTATGCAGGAGAAATAACATGTCGATTGATATCCTTTCCGGCAGGGATTTCTCCAGGGAATTTCTTTTCAGCGCATCGCGGAGCAGCGGCCCTGGCGGACAAAACGTGAACAAAGTCAGTACAAAGGTAGAGTTGCGTTTTGATATCCCTCATTCCATTTTGCTTACTGAAGAAGAAAAGGAGATCCTGTTGACCCGACTTCTGAAAAAAATCAACTCCGAAGGCATCCTCATCATCGTATCCCAAAGCGAACGGTCGCAGCTGAAGAACAAGGAAAAAACGATTGAAAAATTTTATGCTCTCTTAAAAAAATCGCTTACCCCGAAGAAAAAGCGAAAACCCACGAAACCCAATGCAGCAGCGAAAGAAAAGAGACTGGAGGAAAAGAGGATCAATGCGGAGAAGAAAGTAAGACGGAAGGAAGTTTATTGAACCAGGAACCTCATCATCTTCAATATTGCCCTTCCACGGTGGCTGAGTCCGTTTTTCAGGTAAGGCGGCATTTCGGAAAAGGTCTGGGATTGTCCGTTTGGAACAAAAACCGGGTCATAACCAAACCCTTCTGTCCCGTGTTTCTCCTTCAGAATAATACCGTCGATGCGGCCTTCGAAGAGGTGTTCTTTTCCTGCAAGGATCAGGCATACCATACAGCGGAAGCTGGCGTTGCGATTCTCTGCGTCCATCATTTCAGCAAGGACTTTCCGGATGTTATCCTCAAAGCTGCATCCTTCCCCTGCATATCGCGCAGAATATACTCCGGGCCGTCCGTCAAGGGCATCGATGAAAAGGCCGGTATCATCGGCAAAACAATCCGTTCCTGTTTTTTCGTATATGTGACGGGCCTTCTGGCGGGCATTCCCTTCCAGAGTATCGCTTGTTTCAGGAATATCCCCTTCGATGGAAACATCCTTCAGGCTTAAAAGAATAAATGAAGTTCCGATGATCTCCTGGACTTCCCTGAGTTTATGAGAATTATTCGTTGCAAATAGAAGTTGTTTTACCATAATGTAAATTGGTATGAATCACAGGCATTCCTCGATCATCCGCGTAAACAATTCCGTCATAGTCCATCCGTATGCGCAAGCCATTTTCGGTATGATACTTTGTTCGGATAATCCGGGAACAGTATTCACTTCGAGGAAATAAAATTCATAGTTGCTGTAGATGTAATCGAATCTGACCACCCCCCGGCAATTCAATTTTTCATAAAGGTCGATGGAAATATTCCTGCATTTTTCAGAAATATCTTCCGGGATATCGGCAGGAACAACTTCCTGTGCAAGTCCTTCCTTGTATTTTGCTTCATAATCGAAGAAATCCGTTTTTGAAATGATTTCTGTCACGGGAAATGCGATCACCTTGCCTTCCGAACGGATCACGCCGCAAGTGAGCTCGCGTCCCTGGATAAAATCCTCTACGAGCACCTCTTCATCTTCCTGAAATGCTTTTTGCAGCGCTGCTTCCATGTCCTCCGCCTTGATTACTTTCGACATTCCCACGCTGGAACCTCCGTTATTGGGTTTCACAAAGCATGGAAAAGCGATCTCTTCCCAAATGGCATAAACCGGATCCTGTGTATGTCGGTAAATATGAACCGAATTCGCGGTCCTGACACCCATGGAGGCAACGACTTTCTTGCAGAAACTCTTGTTGAATGTCAATGCGGAAGTTGTGACACCGCTGGAGGTATAGGGAATTCCCATCATATCGAAGTATCCCTGAATCTTTCCGTCTTCTCCGGGCGTACCATGGATCGCATTGAAAACAACATCAAACCGTACCGTTTGTCCATCGAGGAGGAGGGTGAAATGATCTTTATCCACCGGAGCCTCTTTTCCATCCATCCTGCAAACCCAGCCTTGCTTGCTGACACCAACCAGGAAGGGAGTAAATTTCTTCCTGTCGAGATGATGAAAAACCTGTCCTGCGCTTTTCACAGAAACATCATATTCGCCGGAATCTCCTCCGCATACAATGGCAACATTCAGCATAGGTAATGTGGTTTTGAACGGAACAAAAGTAGGATAAAATTGATGACTTTTCAAACGAAAAGGAACTTGTTTCAAGGATGAAGCAGATCGGAACCGATATTATTGCCCGGATGTTATGTATGTTATGTACAAGCGGATAAATGACATAAAATTGAAAGCAGACTTTGACATCTCAGGATACTCACTACAAAATGACAAATTACAGTCAGAAAAAGCCAATCTTGCTTACCCATAATCTTTTTATTTGCAGATTAAAAATCTTTGTTTATTTTTGTTTTAGAAAATCATTAAACTACTTATACATGAAAACAGTTATTGTAAATATTCCTGAAAAAAAAGAATTTTTCTTTTTGTCTTTATTGAAAGAATTTCGATTCAGATCACGGGTATTGACCGATGAAGAAAGAGAAGAAATGGCTATTGCCAAATGGATTGATGAAGGTATGGAAAGCGAAGATGTTTCAGAAGAAGTTGTTTATAAAACATTAAGAAAACGTGGAGTTAAGATACAAAGGGCAGTTTAACAGGGATATTGATATCAGCAACACCATTATTCTTATGGCTGTGAAGGATGCTATTCTGAATGTTAAAAACGCAGCCGGCATAAATAAAATTCATAATTTGAAAAAGCTTAGAAAATATACGGCTCATTACCGGATAAAAATAGATGAAAATTACAGAATTGGTTTAATAATACGACAGAATACTGTTTGGCTTTCACGATTTGGTCATAGAAATAACTTTTACAAATATTTCCCATAATCATGTTAAAATATTTGATCATTTTTGAAAAAACAGAAACAGGTTTTAGCGCCTATGTTCCTGACTTACGCGGTTGCATTGCAACAGGAAGGACAAAAGCTATCGTTGAAAAAAATATTTTAGATGCTATTCGTTTTCATTTGGATCGCATGAAAGAAGAGAAAATAAAATTTCCATTAAACAGAACAGATGCAGAAACATTTGTTTTTGCAGTTTAATTTCTTACAGGCAAACATCCTCCGACCTCCATCCTCCATCTTCCATCTTCTGACCTCTGACTTCCGACCTCCGACCTCACTTTTCCCTCCCAGTGTTTGTGAATCTGACAAAATTCATGTAGGTTTGTAAAGAAATACAATAAAGCAAAGGTTTTCCGGTTATACTTCGACTATTTGAGTTGGCGATATTTCGACAGGCTCAATATTCTAATCTGCAAACTCAAACGCTCAGTATAACTGAATCTACACTTCGGCATGGCTCAATGAAAAAGCATTTTTGCTTTCGCAAACCTGCCAAGATTCAGTATAATTAAACAAAAACGGAAGGATGGGTTTTTTCCGCTTTTTATGCTCAAAGAGATTTCTCAAGCATCTTTTGGGAATGATCGTAATGGTAAGTACACTGGTATGGGTCGTACTGTTCACATTAAGGGTTTATACCCAGCATGGAACCTATTATATCGTTCCGGATTATACAGGGAAGACGATCGATGAGGTTATGGCCGGAAATGAATCATCAAAATTTGATTTTGTGGTGATCGATTCCGTGTTTGATTTGAAAAAAAACAAAGGGACTGTTCTGCACCAGGATCCTTATCCCGATTCGAAAGTAAAGGAAAACAGGAAGATTTACCTGACCATCGTTTCCTTCACCCCCGAAAAAACCAGCATGCCCGACCTGAAATTCCTTACATTGCGCCAGGCCATCAATACGCTGGAAAGTTGCGGGCTGAAAACAGGAAAGATCTTGTACATTCCTGCATTTGATGCCGATGCAGTTCAGCAGCAGCGGTACGACGGCAGAGTGATCGCAGCAGGAACGCATCTCGACAAAGGATCGTTGATCGACCTTACTGTGGGAATGGGATCAAGAGGCCAGGCCGAGATCAACGAGCCGAAGGTGGAACAGGACTCTATGTAGCTTGCGAGTTGGTGAGCTTGCGAGTTGGTGAGTTAAAGCGTAAATAAAAAAAATCATTCGTAATTCGTAATTCGTAATTAATCTGTAATGCGGTCTCTATACATAATCATATTTCTCTTCCTTTGTGGTGGTCTTTTCTCACAGGAAGTAGTAACGGGGTTGCAGTTCAACCCGGTTGTCAAAGCGCAATTCCTGAAAGATAAAATGCTAAAATCGGGAAATGGTGAAGATACTATCCCCATTACTTTGCCATTTTTCGATGATTTTTCATCCAACAGCGTTTTCCCTTCCTCCCTTCGCTGGATCGACCGTTATGGGTTTGTCAATAACGATTACGCTAAGTATTATCCTATCGACCGTGGCGTTGTTACACTGGATGCGATCAACGATACCGGTTCGATGTACCCGAATGCAGTTGGCGGCCCAGATGCATTCATAGCCGACCACCTGACTTCACGATACCTTCGACTGGATTCAGCTTTTTCTCCTGTACCCAGGTCATTAAGCCCTTCCGATTCAGTTTACCTGAGTTTTTATTATCAACCTCAGGGATGGGGATTACCTCCGCATGCTTCCGATTCCCTGGTACTCCAGTTCTTGCTGGAACCCAAACACGACAGTTTTTCACCTGTCGATACGACCCACATCGCCGACCGATGGAGGCATATCTGGTCTTCAAGGGGCATGGCATGGGACTCAATCCCCACACCGAATGACCATTATTTTATCAGGGTAATGATTCCCATCACGGATACAACCTTCTTCAAAAAGAAATTCCGGATTCAGTTTTATAATTATGTCAGCCTGGCAAGCAGCGGACAGCCCAGCTGGCAAAGCAACTGCAGTCAATGGAACATTGACCAGATTTACCTGAATTATGGGCGAAACCTGCATGATACGATCCACCGGGAGATCCGGTTTGTCGAACGGCCTCCTTCCCTACTGAAGTATTATCAGTCGATGCCCTATACCCAGTTCAGCAACAATCCATCTAATGAAATGATTGATTCGTTGTCGATGGTCCTGACCAACCGTGATCTGATCGCGCACAGTGTAAAATATTCTTACCTTGTGACGCAGCCCGGAGGAAATTTCACCAAAAGCTACGAGACCCCTTCTATCAACCTGTTACCCTATAATCAGTATGCCTCTGGATATGTAACACATCCGCCGGTTGCCTTCACCTTCCCGATTTCCTCAGCCGACAGTGGCCTGTTCGAGGTAAAATACGTGGTGCGCGATCTTATCCCGGGATCAACACTGGCCGACACCATCATCGGTTATCAGAAGTTTTATAATTATTATGCTTACGATGACGGCACGCCGGAAGCCGGTTATGGCCTCAAGGGGACCGGTGCACAGATGGCATACCGGTTCAAACTGAACAAATCTCCCGATACCCTCAGGGCCATACGTATTTATTTCAATCATGTCCTTGATAAAAGTAATATCCAGTTTTTCTACCTAACCGTTTGGAACGATAACAGCGGATTCCCTGGTGATACCATCTATTCCAGTCTTGTGTTACCCCAATATTCCGATACTCTCAACAAATTTACCCAGTATCTTCTTGAGAAGCCTGTAAGGATCAGCAGTACATTTTACATAGGAACGGTTCAAACCACTGATGACAATCTCAACATAGGCTTCGATACAAATGATAACTCGACGGCCAATCTATTTTACAATGTAACGGGGTCATGGATCGCTTCCTCAACCCCAATTACAGGTGCTCCGATGGTCAGGCCTGTTATCGGCAAGCCACTTCCTCTCGGGATCGCAAATGTAACATCGGGAAAAGGGAGCATGAAAGTCTACCCGAATCCCTGCTCCACAGGAAAGGTCAATATTACCATCGATGAATCAGAGACTCTGAAAAACAAAGAAAACTGGTCAATATCCATCTCCGGGTTGACCGGGCAATGGCTTTATCATTCTCAGGAAAGCGATGTCGTGGATGTTTCTGGGCTTCCTTCAGGGATTTACATTATCGAAGCTCGAAACACAAAGACATTACAGCATTTAGTCTCCAAGTTGGTCATCATGAAATGATCCTTCTTTTTTCAACTATTTTCCGATCATGACGGCAAACAGCATAACTGCAGACGAGAACACTGAATTGTACGAACACTTCCGATTTGTGGTCGATAAAGGGCAAAGCCTTCTCCGTATCGATAAATATCTTTCCGACAAAATCGAGAATGCATCACGGACCCGTATCCAGAACGCCGCACATGCAGGAAGCATCCTTGTGAATGAAACGGTGATCAAACCAAATTACAAGGTCAAACCGGGAGATGTGATCAGCATTGTACTTCCTCATCCTCCAAGAGATTCTGAAATCTATCCGGAAAATATCCCGTTTACTATCCTTTATGAAGACCCGGATATCGTGGTGATCAACAAAGAAGCCGGGATGGTAGTCCACCCGGGTCACGGCAACTTTACCGGCACCTTACAGAATGCCCTGTTGTATCATTTCCAGGAGACCAGTAAAGATGAACCTGAACCAAAGGTTTACCTCGTTCACAGGATCGACAAAGACACCTCCGGGATCCTCCTGGTAGCTAAAAATGAAATAGCACAGATCCGCCTGGCCAAACAGTTTTTCGAGCATACCATCGACCGTAAATACATCGCGCTTGTTTGGGGCAACCTGCGCGAAAATGAAGGAACGATCTCCGGCTTCATCGCACGCGATCCCCGCGACAGGCTGGTGATGAAGATTTACGAGGAGGAAGAGAAAGGCCGGAATTCCGTAACACATTACAAAGTGATCGAGCGGTTCGGATATGTAACCCTTGTGGAGTGTGTGCTGGAAACCGGACGTACACACCAGATTCGTGCACATTTCAAGCACATCGGCCATCCCTTGTTTAATGACGAAAAATATGGAGGTAATGAGATCCTGAAAGGGACTACCTTCACAAAATACAAGCAGTTTATCCTGAATTGCTTTAAACTGATGCCCCGCCAGGCTTTGCATGCAAAGTCACTAGGATTCGTTCATCCGTCAACACGAAAATATATTTTTTTCGACAGTGAAACCCCGGATGACCTGAAAGCGGTAATTGAAAAATGGAGAACTTACAGCGTGCACAAGGCGTTAGAAGAAGAGTGAAGAGTGAAGAGTGAAGAGTGAAATAAAATAAAAATACCATAAAACCCCGCAGGGGTGACATTATTCTAGCAAATAGCAAAAAATGAAAAATAAAAATGGAGAGAAGAAGTAAAACGGGATTTATGGATTTCCTGGCATCTTGCTATTTCTGGTTTACCCTGTTTTTTATTTCAGCCCTCCTTTTTCCAGTTACATTTCTGATCTGGCTTCTTACCGTTCTTTTCGACAGAAGACGTTTCATCCTTCATAAGGCTACATGCTGCTGGGCAGATCTTGTGCTGGGCATAAATCCTTACTGGAAGACCCGCGTTGAAGGAAGAAAGAAGATCGACCCCAAAACAACTTATGTGATGGTTTCAAATCACCAGTCAGGTACAGATATCCTGCTCCTGTTCAGGCTGTACCGACATTACAAATGGGTTGCGAAACAATCGCTTTTCTATTGGCCTTTTATCGGTTGGAACATGTGGCTGAACGGGTATATTTCAATTGCCAGGACACGGGGAAGAAGTAAGTTGATGATGATGGATAAAGCTGCCAATGCTGTCAGGGATGGGAATTCGGTCATGTTATTCCCTGAAGGAACCCGTACCCGCGACGGAAACATCCAACCTTTTAAAACCGGCGCCTTCCGGCTTGCCCTTGATACGAAATCCCCGATCCTTCCGGTCGCTATCAAAGGAACCTACTTCGCCATCAATAAGAACAGCCTCCTGATCCATAAGAATTACAATATCAGGTTGGTCGTGTTGGATCCGATTCCCTATGAGGAGATTGCACAACTGGATCCGAAGGAGATTGCAACGAAGGTGCATGATCTTATACGGGAAGAACTCGAGTTGGCGAACTAGTGAATTGGCGAACTGGCGAGTTAATTATCAATTGTTCATTATCAATTATCAATTGCCTAATGCCTTATAAAGCGAATCCCGTTCAACCGGATTTCTTTTTGCATCGAGGATCAATGATTTCATCTCTGAAACCGTCATCCAGGGGTTCTGTTCGGATGCCCCGGCCAGGGAATAGATGCGGGTGGTATCGTTGATGGTGCCGTCCATGTCATCGACGCCGAATGAGAGTGAAAGTTGGGCAAGAGGTTTTCCGATCATCGGCCAGTAGCCTTTCAGATGCGGAAAGTTATCCAGGAAGATGCGGGCAACGGCATAGTTCTTCATGTCCTCGATCACGGTAGTTTCACTGATCCCCGATAATTCATTGTTGCTGTTCCTGAATTTCAGCGGGATGAAAGCATTGAAACCTCCATAGCGGTCCTGGGAATCCCGCAACAAGGACATATGTTTGATCCGGTGACCGTAATTTTCAATATGCCCGTATAGCATGGTTGCATTCGAGGTGATTCCCATCCGGTGCGCAGTTTCATGAATTTCCAGCCAGTTTTCCGATGAAGCTTTGGTTGCACAGATCTCCTGCCGTATCTTTTCATCAAAGATCTCGGCGCCGCCGCCCGGTATGGAATCCAGTCCTGCAGCCTGGAGAAACTTCAATCCCTGTTCATAACTGATCCGGGCTTTTTTGATGATGTATTCAAGTTCAACTGCGGATAATGCCTTGATGTGGAGGTCGGGCCGCAGGGATTTGATCTTCCGCAGAAGGCCTTCATAATAATAGATATCCTTTTCGGGATGAACGGCTCCTGTGATGTGGACTTCCTTCACATTTTCATCCTGGCTCCTGACTGTTTCCAGCATCTCCTCCACCGTGAGATCCCATTTTCTTGGGCTGAAATGATGGGAATAGGAACAGAATCTGCATTTGTTCACGCAGATGTTGGTTGGTTCAATGTGGAAATTTCGGATAAAAAAAACATCATTTGCATTGAGACGAACCCTCACATGTTCGGCAAGCATTGCCAGGAAACCCAGTTCCCCTTTTTCATAAAGGAGGATTCCTTCCTCCGGAAGGATCCGTTCACCCGCAACAACCTTACATGCGATGTGCTTCAGAGGAGCCGGCACCCTCGACTGGAGCATGAACTGCTCAGTAAAAACACTTTCCATCCGGCTATCGTCTGATCATTTTTACAGTGGATATGGATCCGGGAAATGTGATCCGAAGAAAATATATACCGGAGGATAACCCGGGAAAAGAGAGGGAAACAGGCGATGATCCTATAGGAGTCATAGTACCCGACCAAAGGGTTATGCCCATAAGGTTCAGAACCTCAATTTCTGCTGTTTGTCCGTCCTTACCGTCAATTTTAACCTGAACATTATCGGTAAAGGGATTTGGAGACAGTTTAATGGTAAAATTTTTGGATAATACCGGAATACCCAGCGCAAGTCCTTTCAGATTCTGAATCCCGGTATTGTCAGGATCCAGCCAATCTCTTAACCGTACGGTCGAGTCGGTTCCGTTTTTATCCCACGACCAGGAAAATTTCCCATAATAATCCGGTGAGTTCAGGTTCCCGGGATCGCAGGAAGAATCACCTCCCGTAAGCGTGCCCACGATCCTGCCATGATTGTCAAACAAGGGTGATCCGGAAGAACCGCCTTCTGTAACGCCGTGACCGTTTGGGGTTGCGATCCATGAAACCCTCCAGTGAGAGGGGTTGGGATTGCCAGGCCAATAATCCGTGACCAACGGTTGGTCATAGGTGGAAATTTTTTTCACATCTCCTCCGGGATGATGGATACAGACTCCCGACGGGCTGGTGGTGTCTTTACGGTTCCATCCGTTAAAAAAAACATTGAAAGTATCCGGAACATTTTGGTTCAGCAGAACAAGGCAGAAGTCCGAACCGGTATCCCCGCCATTCCCGCCATGTGCCTTGAGTTTTGCACCGGTCATTGTACTTTTGTAAGAGGGAACAATGGTTGGATTACAGGTCGGCGACCGGAAATTAAAATAAAAGATCCATTGCTGAAGATCAACAGAATCGGCTCCGAATAAGCAATGATCGGCGGTAAGGATATAAGGGACATGGTTATTGCGGGCATTGTTCAACAGGGAACCGCTACACCAGTAAGTATTTCCATATTTTTTTATCTTGATGAGGGTTACGCCTTTACTTTCATATTGCCAGGAATCGCCTTCCTGGCATTTTACGTTCACTTCGCAGTTGCCCGCTGTGTCCTCAGAATCCATATTGGGATTGAGAAAACCAACCCCGCGGTACGCATAATCAATGCTGTACATATGGATCAACGGAGCACCCTGAACACCGGAAGGTTGATAATATTCAAGGATAAACCGTTCACCGGCGATCAGTTCAGTTGCAAAATAGCCTCCAGCCACGTTGTTCCGTGATGTAAAAGCGCCAATCACCTGAGTTTTCGATGGGTTATAAAGAAATACCTTCCCCCCTTCAGGTAAGACGAATTTATCAAAATAGGCAGACAGGGCTTGAGCGCCGGGTACCGTAACGGAAACCCTCCAGATACGCCCTCCATCAGGTGCCTGTTCCCATTTTCCGGAAGTTTCAGGGTTGATGTCAACGGGAAGGATCACGGCAAAACGATAGGGAGAGGAATACTTTTCATCCTCATTCCGGATCACAACCATATCCGGGCTGTTCACGCTGATAACATTACGGTCATCGGCCGGTAAGGAATAGATGGTACTCGGAGGGACCCCGCCGGAGCTCAGCTGCCCCAATATGATGCGGGACGGCATAATTGCAAGAAAAACCAGGATAATGACTGAAAGATAGCTTGCTTTTCTCAAAATATCATTGTTAAAGTATATGTCGTATTTTTTCTGCTGCGTCAGATTTCTTATTCATCATCTCAATATTCAATTCATCACTGCAATTTTTTTCACGATCCTTCCTTCTCCTGAATTAATCACCAGGTAATACAGACCGGGAGAAAGACCGGATAGGGGGATAGTGAAAACTTCACCGATCATTCGGTTCAATGGAAACTCCTTCAGTGTTGTTCCGGTTTCATTCAGCAGTGTCATGTTGGTAACATACATTTCCGCCTTACCGAAGTTCACAAAAACATGGTCTCTTGCAGGATTCGGATAAAGTGTAATACCTGTTTTGTTAGCTGATTCATCCATACCCAGGGCAGAACCAATCTCAATATCATCGATCATGAAAACAAACTGGTTGTCGGAAACACAATTGATCCCGATATAAACATCCTGGCCGGAATAGGCGGATAGCGAAAAACTTTGTCTGGTCCATGAAGCTGGAGCATCCATGGGAGTGCCATTCAGAATGACGAAATTGGTCGGGTTACTGCCTGTAGTGGAAACACCAACATTGTACTTCTCAAGGCCATAATAGGTGTTATATGTTTGTACCCAGAAACGGATGCTGGCATCGCTTCCCAGGGTCATCCTGGGCGAGATCAGCCATTTGTTATTTGGGTTATGCGGCGGAATGGCGGAGAAACAGGCACCAAACCTGAACCCGGAATGTGCAGCCATATTTACCGGTGGAGGCACTGCCTGTGACGGATTAAAACAAATGAAGGCCATGGGAACACCGCTGTTAGGGAAACTGACGGAATCGATCCCCCAGGTGGCGCCGCCATTGACATCATACACCGACCAGGGAATAAAATTCAGGGTAAAATCTGCCAAGCTTTCAAAATCCAGCGACATATAGGAGGGGTAACCGGTAACGGTGATGTACCCCAGCTTGATGATCGAATCTGTTCCGCTTCCATCGCTGATCTTAAGGGTAACATTATAGATTCCAGGGATGTCATAGCGGATGTTTGCAGGGTTCTGCTGATTTGCAGATGAAGGAAATCCTCCCGGGAACGACCAGGTCCATGAGGTCGGATTCCCTGAAGACATATCCGTAAAATTCACCTTCTCACCTACCCGTATACTAGTGTTGCTGGCAATAAAATCGGCCGACAAAGAAGGCGAAAGGTTAAAAATTGCGCCCTGTGCATTGGAGTAATTGTGTGTTCCGGGTGTCAGGTTGTTGAGATAAAAATAGCCATCGTCGGCGCCACCTGCTCCCCAATTAAAATGAAACAAATCGGTTCCCTGGTAACCGTCACAAATAAAGAACTTTTCGTCTGTTCCGCCGTCATTACCATAGTACAGCAATGGCCGGCCGGCATCCAGTTCCGTTCTGAGCAGGGCCAGCCATTGATCGGCAGGATAATCGGCTTTCCATTTCCAGGCCGCAGTGGAAGAATATCCAAAATAATTCCGGAAAGCTGTATCGATCAGGGCAGATCCTGAAGATGAACTTGCAGAACCATAATTCATTTCCTGTCCGACTCCGCAATGATAGATCAGCGTGGAAACTGCATCATTCGAAGCAGCCAGGCTTTGCGGCATGTTCAGCCAGTCGTAGGTAGCAGCGCTGAAATTCACATAAAGGGTTCCATACCCCGGAAGCGTGTAGGTGTGGGAATTGAATCCATGAGCCGGGTAATTATAATATTTCATGATCTGGGCCATGGCAACGGCCCCACTGCCGGCAAATGTATGAAAGCAAGGTGCACTGGAAGACGTATCGGGAGGACACTTTTCATTGTAGAAACATCCCTGGTCCCAGGTAACTGTTATCATCGGGTTGACATTGTTAATCCCCTTTTCAGGCTTATCCACCTTCGCATGAGAAACCTGGCCAAAAACCAGAATAACCAGGAAAAACAGTATGATATTTTTTATGCACATAGAGGAAGAGATCTGAATATTTTTCACAAAGATAACCATTGTAGGAAAAATGAAAGCCGTCTCGCTGTATTTAGCAAATTATATTACTTTTGAAACCCGTTTTGTGACTTTGTCACTTTGTGACCCTGTAACTTTTTCTTCTTAAAACCTATTGAACCAAACTCTATGATACAAACCGTTGCATTAAAGAAAGAACCTCCTGCACTGCTTCGCTGGGTCGTTCTCATCTTCATCAGTCTTGCCATGTTTGGCAATTATTACATTTATGATTGCATCAGTCCGCTGGCTGACGTGTTGAAGACACAGCTACACTTTACCGATAAGAACCTGGGCCTGTTACAGGGGATCTACAGCATTCCGAATATTTTCATGGTACTGATCGGTGGCATTATCATTGATAAAATAGGAACAAAAAAAGCAGCACTGATCTTTGCATCACTGGTCTTCCTGGGTGCTCTGTTCACGACCATTAAAGGAAATATTGTTTTCATGGCAACCGGCCGGTTGATTTTCGGCCTTGGGGCAGAATCCATGATTGTTGCTATCACTACGATCCTTGCGCGTTGGTTCAAGGGGAAAGAACTCTCATTTGCTTTCGGTCTGAACCTGACCATTGCACGTCTGGGATCATTCCTTGCCCTCAATTCACCTACCTGGGGAAAGGCGATGTTCGCCGATTGGCAGAAACCATTATGGATCGCAGTCGGGGCAGGTGTCATTGCTGTCGTAACCCTGGCCATTTATTACCTCATCGACATCTATTCGGAAAAAAGATATTCGCTTCAGAAGGAAGGCAACCAGGATAAAGTGGTATTAAAAGACCTGATTGGTTTCGGGAAATCTTTCTGGTTAATTTCGTTGCTCTGCATCACATTTTATTCTGCCATGTTTCCCTTCCAGACATTCGCTGTAAAATTTTTTAAAGATGTTCACCTTTCAGGATTACCAGATGACGTTGCCCGCGGGATGGGCGGATTTCTATCAAGCCTGCTAACACTTTCGGCAATGATCCTCACTCCGCTTTTCGGGCTTCTTGCAGATAAAATCGGGAAACGGTCGCTGCTGATGATGTTCGGATCGATGCTGATCATACCGGTTTACCTGATCATGGCTTATGTAACGCACAAGGTATCGCTACCGCCGGATGTAGTAACCTTCTTAAGCACCTCCCCTGACGATGCCGGATTCTTCGGATGGATCGTTTATATAGTGAAGATGATAGGTACACTTTTCAAATATTTCCCGAACATTGCAATCCCAATGGTGATGATGGGGATTGCTTTTTCACTAATCCCGGCGATCATGTGGCCATCGGTGGCACTGATCGTAGATCATTCAAAATTAGGAACTGCTTATGGGTTAATGACCATGATCCAGAACATTGGCCTTGCCGGGTTTAACCTCCTTGTTGGCGCAGCAAATGATTTCTCTAACGCTTCGAGCCTGAATCCATCCGGCTACCACCTTGGAATGTGGATTTTCAGCAGCCTGGGATTCTTCGGATTATTCTTTGCATTCATGCTGAGGCGTAATGAAAATGGACCCAAGGCTCATGGTCTAGAATACGGAACAAAATACAATAAAAGGCCGGTATAATCCGTACTTTTGTTATCACATACAGTTAATTTTTACTTTATGAAGATTTTGATCGTTGCGGCAACGAGATTTGAAGTTCGTCCGCTGGCTGATAAGTTTGCCTATGTACAAAAAGAAGATGATAGCCTGGCGCATTACCAGTTCCGTAACAACAAGGTAGATATCCTCATCACGGGGATGGGAATGACTCCAATGGCTTATTACCTGGGAAAGCAACTGCCCGGATCCAACTATGATGTCGTGATCAATGCAGGGATCTGCGGTTCATTTTCCGATGCATTACCAATCGGGACAGTGGTGAATGTTATTGAGGAAAGTTTCTGCGAACTCGGGGCTGAAGATAATAACCAATTCCTTTCGTTGTTCGAACTTGGATTGATGGACCCGGATGAACCACCCTTCCGGTCAGGGAAACTTCTCAACAATTCAACCCCGAAAGGTTCTGTACTCCGGAAGCTCGACCGGGTTAAGGGAATCACTGCCAGCACCATTCATGGACACCCTGAAACGATCCGTAAGATCCGGGAACTTTTCCACCCTGATGTTGAAAGCATGGAAGGCGCTGCTTTTTTTTATGCCTGCCTTACTTCCAGCGTTCCCTTCCACCAGGTACGCAGCATTTCGAATTTCGTAGAAGAGCGTGACAAGTCAAAGTGGGATATCCCTCTGGCACTGGCAAACCTGAATAAAGCGCTTTTCGATATTGTAAAAGAGAACGCAAGCTGATAAGTTGGCGAGTTGGTGAGCTGGCGAGTTGGCGAGTTGGTGAGCTGGCGAGTTAATAGGTTACTTTATGAACTTTAAGAACTTTATAAACTCGATAATTCGTAATTCGTAATTCGTAATTACTTTAACGTGCCCATAATTAAACTCGCATTTTCTCCTTGTCCTAATGACACTTTCATCTTCGCTGCGATGGTGCATGGCAGTATTGATACTGAAGGGCTGGAATTCGAATACCGGATGGAAGATGTGGAAAAGCTGAACCACCTGGCCATGGATGGCGCTATGGATATGGTCAAGGTGAGTTACCATGCGTTTCTTCACCTTTCCCCTGTTTACCGGTTGCTGGACTCCGGAAGCGCACTGGGTTTTGGGAATGGCCCCTTGCTTATCAGCAAAGAAAAATATTCCATCGGTGACCTGGATGATCTTATGGTAGCCATACCGGGAGAATATACCACCGCTCACCTTTTGCTGAAACTATTAGCACCCCGGATTCAACGAAAAAAGATCCTGGTATTTAACGAAATCGAAGATGCCATTTTAAAAGACGAAGTGGATGCGGGTGTGATCATCCATGAGAACCGCTTCACTTACGAAAGAAAAGGTTTGCAGAAGATTACTGACCTGGGAGAAACCTATGAAAACCTTACCCATTGCCCCATCCCGCTTGGCGGGATCATTGCACAGAAAAAGCTGGGAGAAGAAACGCTGGACAAGTTGAACCGGGTCATGCACAGGAGTGTGGCTTTTGCCATGGACAACCCCGGTTCAGTTATGGATTTTGTGCGTTGCAATGCACAGGAAATGGAAGATGAAGTGATGTTGAAACACATTCATCTTTATGTGAATAACTATACGCTCGATCTTGGGCCAGTGGGAAAAAATGCCATTGCCCGGTTGTTTGAACTTGCACTTGAAAACAACCTGATCCATAACGCGTGACGCATTACGCGTTACGCGTTACGAAATATTCGATCTATGTACAAATCTAACCTTACCGTTGAATCGATCGGAAACGCTCTGCGGTCGTCACTCTTAAACGGACTCATCCGGGAAGATGATACACTTGTCATGTTCCATGACCTCTCCTTCCTCCAGGAAAGAATTCATCACCTGAGTTCCGTCTTCCCTTCCCATACTCTTCATGCGGTTGCCATGAAGGCCAATCCACTGAAAAGGATCCTGGAATTTATACGACTACTTGGCGCCGGGGCTGAAGTGGCCTCCCTGGCAGAATTGAAAATGGCCCTGAAAGCAGGTTATCCTGCAAAAAAAATTGTCTTTGATTCGCCGGTTAAAACCTGGCAGGAGTTGGAGTTTGCCCTGACTACAGGTGTTCACATCAACATCGATTCACTTGCAGAACTGGAACGTGTTGCTGCATTGAAGCAAAGGATCGTTTCCGGCAGTACCATCGGGATCCGCATTAACCCGCAAGTCGGAGTCGGCACTATCGCCGAATCCAGTGTCGCCGGTGAATATTCAAAATTCGGGGTTCCGGTCACGACAAAAAGAAAAGAACTCGGGGATGCCTTTCTCACCTATCCCTGGCTTACCGGGGTTCACCTGCATGTAGGTTCGCAGGGATGTTCCATGGAACTGCTGCTCAGCGGTATTGGCGTACTGTACAGTTTCGTCAGTGAAATGAATGAAAAACGAACGGCAACCGGCCATGAACCCATCTCCATTTTCGATATCGGAGGTGGACTTCCTGTTTCTTATATGGGTGATCAGATCCCTGTTTCGATGGAAGATTATGCTCATGCAATACGCAACGAATTTCCTGAACTATTCACCATTCACTACTCACTTCTCACTGAATTTGGTCGTTGGGTGCATGTCAATGCCGGGTGGACCGTCAGCCGCGTGGAATATGTGAAACGGGATTCCGGGATCAATACGGCCATGATCCATGCAGGTGCAGACCTTTTTCTCAGGGAATGCCTGAATCCAAAAAGCTGGCAGCACGAATACAGTGTTTTTGATAAAACCGGGAACCTGAAATACGGTAAGGACAGAAACCCATATAACCTTGCCGGCCCACTCTGCTTCTCCGGCGACATCCTTGCCCGGAATGTTGTATTACCTATGATAGAAGAAGGCGATTACCTGGTCATCCACGATACCGGGGGCTATACGCTCAGCATGTGGTCGAGGTACAACAGCCGTCAAACACCAAGGATCATCGGGTACCACGGGAACGAGTTTGAGATCTTAAAGGAACGTGAAAGTTTCGAGGAACTGGCACCGTTTTGGGGATAGTCACAGAGTCACAGAGTCACAGAGTCACAGAGTCACAGAGTCACAAAGTGGGGTTTTGGGTGGGAGGTTTGCTTGCGATGGATTTGATTAAGCCTGACAGCTGAGCGTTAAGTTTGAATATTTTTCCTTGGATTGTTTTAAAACAAATTTCATCCAAATAATTCAACTGAAAGGCTATATACAACAGCGTTTCAAATTCAGAAAGACTTCCACGAGCTATTCTGAGATAGCGAATGAATTCAGCAGGATAATTCTTTGCCGAACCCTCACTGATATTTGCAGGAATTGAAATTATAGCCCTACGAATTTGACTTGTCAAACCATATGACTCTTCCTTTGGAAACCCTTTTGTTATTCGGTAAATCTCTACAACCATATTAATACTATCCTTCCAGAGGTCCAAATCTTTATGCGTTCTCATGATTTTTTTTACTCCTTAATCATGGAAATCACAAAATGTAATATCAAAATTGAAAGTATTTATTAACAATTAACTTATCCCCTAATTACTCTGTGACTTTGTGACTCTGTGACTCTGTAACTTTCACTACCTTTACCCCATTAAAAACCCACCTTATGATCATCGTCACAGGTTCAGCAGGATTCATCGGAAGTTGTCTGGTCAGTAAACTGAACAACAAAGGAATCAAGGACATTATCCTGGTTGATGATTTTTCAAAGGAGATAAAAAACAGGAACATCCGGAACAAATCATACCTGGAAAAGGTTGAACGGAAAAAGTTTTTTGAATGGCTGAAGCGGAACCATTCAAATGTAGAATTCATTTTCCATATCGGCGCCCGTACGGATACGACCGAATTCAACATGGCCATTTTCGATGAACTGAACCTGAACTATTCCAAGATGATGTGGAATGCCTGTTCGGAATATGGGATTCCCCTGATCTATGCTTCTTCTGCTGCCACATACGGAGATGGGAAACTGGGGTATAACGACGATCATGAACGTATTGCCTTACTTCAACCGATGAACCCTTATGGTATCTCAAAAAATGAATTCGACAAATGGGTATTGAAGCAGGACAAGCAACCTCCTTTCTGGTTCGGACTGAAATTTTTTAATGTTTTCGGGCCGAATGAATATCATAAGGGAAGAATGGCCTCGGTGGTGTTTCACGCGTTTAACCAAGCGGACAGGCGGACAGGTGGACAGGCGGACAGAGTGGTGAGGCTCTTCCGGTCGCATAATCCGGCTTATCAGGATGGCGGACAATTGCGTGATTTCATATATGTGAAGGATGTGATCGATGTGATTTGGTTCCTGATGAACCATAAACAAGACTCCGGCATTTACAACCTCGGAACCGGGAAAGCACGGTCATTCCTCGATCTTGCCAATGCTGTCTTTGCAGCGATAAACAAACCCGCTAATATCGAATTCATCGATACCCCCATCGACATCCGCGATAAGTACCAGTATTTTACGGAAGCACAAATGGAGAAGCTTCGTTCTATCGGTTACGAAAAACCCTTCTACAGTCTGGAAACCGGCATTGAAGAGTATATACAGGGCTATCTGGTGGATACTACCTGTTTTTAATTCCATTCATTTTTTGGATTGCAGCCACTTTCGCATCTTTCTAAATTGAGAAAACTGTACATTCGCGCATTTTCTAAAAGTTAAAAAAAGTTAAATCTTCGCTTTTGTGTATTCGGGATAATAATTAATTATCTTTGGATATTATTTAGAGTTGCATATTTATTCAAAATACACAGTTTAAACAGAGCATCAGACAGCTTAATGGTATGTTTGGTCAATTGCGTTTTATCAGGATTATCAATTAGAGAATCCATGAAGGTTAATATAGTAGCTTTTTCAACATCATCTTTAATTTAGAAAAATTAAGGATTTTTTTTATGCAGAAATCAAACCAATATATATTCTCGAGATTATTATTAATCAAGAAATAATTAAAAATAACAATTATGAAGAAAATTCTCCTTTTTTTAGTCGCGTTACTGGTTACAACGTCCGTGATAGGACAGGTTTCCAGTTACACCTATTCCCAAGCTTTGCCCGGGAGTGGTTCGGATCCGTTCACTCCAATTAGTGGAGGAACAATTCTTGGCACGGGAACCATCGATGACAATGTTTACAATGCCAACAACATTGGATTCTCGTTTTATTTCAATGGCACTTATTACACACAGTTCAGTGTCAATGCGAACGGCTGGATTTGCATGGGTCCAACTGCAGTAAGCAGCTATAATCCTATCAGCACCGGCACCTCCAATAATGTTATTTCTGCTGTTGGACGGGACATTCAGGGACTTGCCACCGGAGAACTACGTTACCAGGTTTTAGGAACTACTCCAAACCAGACATTGGTTGTTCAATGGCTGCATTTTAGAAAATTCTCTGCTACCGGTGATGACTGGTCATGGCAGATAAGATTAAGAGAAACAACCGGTATCATTAACATTGTGTACGGTGGTTTTACCGTCAACGCTACCAGTACCACAGTTGAAGTTGGTTTGCGGGGTGCTTCCAACGCTGATTATAACAACCGTACGACTACCACCGACTGGTCTGCAACCACCGCTGGTGCGATCAATTCTGCGTCCTGTACTTTATCCAACACGGTATTCCCGATTTTTGGGCTTTGGATCATATACACTCCCCCTCCCATTCCTCCCGCTTTTACCTATAATCTTCTGTTGAATACCAGCTCTACTCTGGCGCGCACATTGACCACCACCATCGTCTCCCCTTATGGTATGCCGACTTCCGGGATCGGACTTCCCAGAGTGTACTGGAAAATCAATTCCGGTGCATGGACCAGTGTTGCAGGAGTTTTTGTAAGCGGAAGCACCTATACTTTCACATTTGGAACCGGTGTTGTACTAGCTGATGTTGTTTCTTACTATATCGTTGCGCAGGATGCTGCAGCCACACCCACTTTAGCTGCATCTCCTTCTGCAGGTGTCGGAGCATTGACACCAAACCCTCCCACGGCGGCATCACCACCCACGACTCCTAACTCGTATACCATAGTAGCCTCTATTTGTGGCACCAAAATTATCGGTCCAGGGGGAGACTATACCACACTGACTGCAGCCGTGGCTGCACTGAATATCAGTGAAATGACTTGCGCGGTTTCATTCTTGTTCAATGCTGCCTATAGTTCAGCAACAGAAACCTTCCCTATCGTCATCAATCCTAACGGCGGAGCCAGTGCAATCAACACACTTACCATCAAGCCAAATACAGGTGTCACGGCTACAATCTCCGGAGCAGCAGCTTCAGGACCGCTAATCAGGGTTAAGAACAACTATACTACCATCGACGGATCGAATACGGCAGGCGGGACAACCCGGGATCTGACCATTACAAATACCTCGGTTACCACACCCCAGGTAATTGTGATGGGATCCACCGGAACAACCCCGCTCACAAACTGTACACTCAAGAACACCATCATTATTAATGGAGTGAATTCATCTTCTGCCGTCCTGGTTTCAGATGGTGCTTCGGGGGGAACTGCAGGATATTTCACTAATGTTACCGTCCAGAATAACAGTATACAGAAAGCATACATCGGATTGTATTGCATTACAGTAGCTGCAGCAGGCAACGGAAACGGTTTGCTGATCACAGGAAATGACTTCAGTACTGCAGGCGCAAATTCCATCCGTCTTATGGCTATATATGTACAAGGGATAGATGGAGCAACCGTATCCAATAATACTATAGGAAATATAGCAAATACTCTTGATGCAAATATTACCGGAATCTGGGCTGCAACGGGAACCGTTAACAGCACCTTTTCAGGAAATACCATAACTGCAATCAGCGGGACCGCGAGCTCACCCCGGGGTATTGTAATATCTCCCGCTGTTTCAAGTGCGAATATTACTGTATCTGGCAACACACTTGCAAATATTACATCTTCCACCTCCGTATTCACTGTAGGGATTTACGTTTTTAGTACTACAGGTGGTGTCACAGTTCGGAATAACAGCGTCAGTAATATTAAAAACACCAGTGCCGGGGGATGGGGAAGTGTAGGGATCTTACTGCAGTCTTCACTGACCGGTGCCAATATTTCTGTCACAAACAATATTGTCTGGGACATTGCAGGTTATGGATACACTGGATACACATACACGGATAACGGATACGGAATTGATGTTAGTTCCGGTTCCGGATATAACATATATTTCAATACTGTTTATATGAATACCAGCCAGACGGTAGAAGGATACCCTGCTGCCATGAATATTGAATCAGGGGTTACTGCCGCCGGAGCTGTTGATTTAAGGGATAATATCTTCGATAATACACAGACTGTTGGCACAAATCGTTATGCTATCTTAAGCGGTGCAGCCAATACGGTGTTTTCGAATATTGATTATAATGATTATTTCAGTGCCGGACCGAATCTTGGTTATATTGGAAGCACCAATCGTGCTACGCTCGTCGATATTCAGGCCGGGTTCGGAGGTAATGTAAATTCGCAATCATTAAATCCGATCTTTGTTGGAACCGATCTTCACCCGACCAATGCCGCACTCATGGATAAAGGATTTTACCTGGCTTCAGTTTCCACTGACATAACAGGGGCAGCCCGCACTGATCCTCCAGACATGGGAGCTTACCAGTTTTCTCCAAATCCCGCAGTAGTGACTATTGCTGCTACAGGTATCACCACTACTACTGCTACACTCAACGGAACAATCAATGCCAACAATTCAACAGTTACTTCGGGATTTGATTATGGTCTGACTGTTGCTTATGGAAGTTCTATCGCCGGATCACCGGTAACCATTACAGGTAGCTCAGTGACGCCTTTTACAGGACCTATAGCTGGCTTAACACCGGGAACGCTTTATCATTTCAGGGCCAAGGGAGTCAGTGGTGGATTGACCGTTTACGGAAGTGACCTTACTTTCGTCGCGCCCATGCTTCCTACCGTTATTACTACTGCCGCTACCCCCATTGCCGGGACCACAGCAACTTTAAACGGGACTGTCAATGCTAATAGCTTCTCAACAACCGTGACATTTGATTACGGTTTGACAGTAGCTTATACTGCAACTGTTCCCGGAGTTCCTTCGCCGGTTACCGGATCTATTGTGACCAGTGTTTCTGCTGCCCTTACCGGATTACTTCCCGGAGTGACCTATCATTTCAGGGTCAACGGCACGAATGCCGGAGGTACTGTCAACGGTAGCGATCTGACCTTTACAACGCTGGCACTGGCCCCGACAGTTGTTACTACGGCTGCAACCGGCACCTCCGTATCAGGTGCAACCTTGAATGGAACGGTTATTGCCAATGGGGCAAGTACCGCTGTTACCTTTGATTATGGTTTGACTGTTGCCTACGGAACTACCGTTGCCGGTATCCCCAGCCCAGTCACAGGAAATATCGCAACTGGTGTCAGCGCAATCATCTCCGGCCTTGTGAATAGCACAACTTACCATTTCAGGGTGAATGGAGTGAATTCAATTGGTACAACCAATGGAAACGACATGACCTTCGTCACGGTATGCCCGATTTCAGGCCCAGCCGGCCCGATCACAGGACCGACACAGGTTTGCCAGGGCGGATGTGGCTATGTATATTCCGTAACCATTCCGAGCGCCACCGGTTATGTCTGGACCCTGCCTGTCGGCGGAACCATCACAGCCGGAGCCAATACCAATACGATCACCGTTTGCTATGCTGCCAACTCATCCCCTGGATACGTATTTGTTTACGGAACCGCTCCCTGCGGTAATGGCTCACCTTCACAGCTTGCCGTTGCCATGAACCCTCCTGCAGCACCAACCCTTTCCGGCCCTGCTTCGGTTTGCGTGAACAGTGCCGGGAATGTATATACCACTCAATCCGGTATGAGCAATTATGTATGGACCGTCTCTGCAGGTGGTAACATCACTAACGGCGGAGGTTTGACCAACAATACCGTTACCGTGACCTGGGTCACCACCGGCGCCAAGACCGTTTCGGTAAATTACAACACCGCTGCAGGTTGCCCCGCCCTTACTCCTACCGTTTACAATGTTACCGTCAATGCACTGCCGGTTCCGACCATTGCCGGACCCAACCCTGCCTGCAGTAACTATCCTGGTCTTGTTTACACCACCCAGGCCGGTATGACAGGCTATACTTGGGCTATTTCTGCCGGCGGCACCATCACAGGCGGTGGAACCACCAATGCAATCACCGTTACCTGGAATGCCACAGGTGCACAGAATGTTTCTGTTAACTACACCAATGCCAGCGGTTGTACCGCTGTCGCAGCAGTTGTGTACCCGGTTACCGTCAACAGCGGCGCTGCTCCTACCATCACAGGAAGCGCCACGTTGTGTGTCAACTCCGGTTACTACACCTATGCCACCGAAGCCGGTATGACTGGTTATACCTGGACCATCTCTCCGGGCGGGGTTATCAACTATGGATCCGGTACCAATGTCATCACCGTTTCATGGGTGGCTTCCGGAGCCCAGTGGGTAAGGGTCAACTATACCAATCCTTCCGGATGCCAGGCTTACAATCCAACTCAGCTGAACATCACCGTGAATGCACCTCCCGCTGCTGCCGGTTCCATCACCGGAACAGCTACCATTTGCGGAGGAGCTAACGGCGTGGCATACTCTGTTGCTGTCGTATCAGGAGCTTCCACCTATGTATGGACCCTCCCGGCCGGAGCTACCATCGCTTCCGGTGCCAATACCAACTCCATCACCGTGAACTTTGCAGCCAACGCATCCAGCGGAAACATCACCGTTTATGCAAACAACATTTGCGGTAATGGCGCTACTTCACCCCCGTTTGCTGTTACAGTGACTCCATTACCCGCAGCAGCCGGTAATATCACCGGCCTGGCTTCAGTTTGCCAGGGTGATGCAGGTGTGGTTTACACGGTTCCCGCTATTGCAGGTGCCACAGGCTATACCTGGACGGTTCCAGCAGGAGCTACCATCGTAAGCGGTGCCAACACCAACTCCATCACCATTGATTTCAGCCCTGCTGCCGTTT
>JADGPR010000062.1 GCA_017882335.1 Bacteroidales bacterium
CTTGTTCGTAACGTTTCTGAACAGCCCTCGGGTTGATTTCGGCAATGACACCGATGGCGCCGGCGATCACCGAGGCTTTGCCCTGCGCACCCGACATTCCGCCGAGGCCGGAAGTAACAAAAATCTTTCCTGCGATGGTTCCGTCGCCTTTTCTCCGGGCAGCATTCATCACGGTGATCGTGGTCCCGTGTACGATGCCCTGGGGTCCGATATACATATAGGAGCCTGCAGTCATCTGCCCGTACTGGGAAACTCCCAGCGCATTAAACTTTTCCCAATGGTCGGGAGAGGAATAATTGGGGATGACCATGCCGTTGGTCACAACCACCCTCGGTGCTTCTTTGTGCGAAGGGAACAGTCCCATCGGGTGTCCGGAATACATGACCAGCGTTTGTTCATCTGTCATCTCCGCCAGGTACTTCATCGTAAGCAGGTATTGTGCCCAGTTCTGGAAGACTGCTCCGTTGCCGCCATAGGTAATTAATTCATGCGGGTGCTGGGCAACAGCAGGGTCAAGGTTGTTCTGAATCATCAGCATGATGGCTGCGGCCTGGATTGATTGATGCGGATATTCACCGATGGGGCGGGCATGCATAGCATACCCCGGGCGAAACCGGTACATGTAAATCCGGCCATACCTTTTTAACTCGTTGGCAAATTCTGAAGCCAGGACGGAATGGAATTTCTTGTCAAAATAGCGTAACGCATTGCGGAGTGCAAGTTTCTTTTGCTCCAAAGTCAGTATATCTTTTCTTACAGGTGCATGATTTACGCCCGGGTCGAAAGGACAGGGAGCAGGCAACAGTTCGGGAATGCCCCGGAGTATGCAATTTTGAAATTCCTGAAGATCCATGCTAAGAAAAATTTTAAAAAAGTAGATGGTATTAAATCTTCCCTTCCGAGTCCTTGAGAATGTCATAGAGGAATTCACGGGCCCGGAAGAGCTGGGCTTTGACCGTACCCAGGGGAAGGTCAAGTTCCACTGCGATCTCTTCATAGGAGAGTTCCCTGAAATACCGCATTTCGACCAGATTACGGTAGTGTGGTTTGAGTTTTTCAACCACTTCCCTCATCAACTGGATTTTTTGTTTGGCGATGGTCATCTCCTCCGGCCCCGGGTTAGGGCTGGGCAAATTGGAAGGATATGCATCAGTTTCTTCTCCATTGGGATTGATTCCGGAAGTATACTGGATACGGTTTTTCTTTCGAAGGTAATCAATGCAGTTATTTGCAGCGATCCTAAAAAGCCAGGTGCTGAAAGCATACTCAAGGGTGTACTGGTGAAGATTTTTGAAAGCTTTTCCGAAGGCTTCGAGGGTAAGGTCTTCTGCATCAGCCGGGTTGTTGGTCATCTTCAGCAACATAAAATAGAGCGAATCCCGGTAGTTGTTCAGCAGTTCTGCATAAGCTTTCTGGTCGCCCTGGTTAATAGCCTGTTGCACGAGAATGTAATCCCGCCTGGCCTTTTCTGTAAGGTGCGAGGTTACTTCCATTTCGTATCTTTTGACATGAAAGCGGAAACAGTTAAAGCACTATTGATCAGAATCAGTATAATTTCAAAAAGTGGAACCAGCAGCCAGATCCCTTTTTCATTCAGACGGGCCAGTGTTTTGCGGAAAACGAAAAGTTGGAAGACCAACCTCAGTATAAATAATATTAAAACGACAAAAGTAGTATAATTCAATGACAATAACATAAGGATTACAAAAAATGTATAAAACAGAACCATGCTGAAGGAATATAATCCCAGTAAAAATTTATGTCTGCAGCGATAATACCGGCCTGTAGAGAGATGCCGTTTCTTCTGGGTCCACCATTCCTTAAAGCTCTTTTTCGGCCTCGAAAGGGTGAAACTTTCAGGGTCGGCCACAACCTGTGTATTCTTACGAGTGGCTGCCCGGTTGATGAAGAGGTCATCGTCGCCGGAATGGATGGAATAATGAGAGGTAAATCCTTTATTCTCATAAAAGAGTGATTTCCGGTATGCCATGTTCCTCCCCACTCCCATGTATGGGATTCCTGCGAGGGCAAAGGAAAGGTACTGCAAGGCGATGTGGACGGTATCAAAACGGATCAGTTTGTTTAAAAGGCTGTTTGAATCCTGGTAGGCCCCATATCCAAGGACAATCTCTTTCTCTTTTGAAAAACCACTTGCCATAAGAGCTATCCATCGCGGGCCCACAGGCCTGCAATCGGCGTCCGTGAGCAGGACCAGGTCATGGGTTGCGGATTTGATCCCGATCGAGAGCGGGAATTTCTTCCCGTCAAAAAAGTTTAGGTTCTCCCTGATCTCGACGATCTTCAATCGCGGATATTGTTCTGCCATCTTCGAAAGAAGAAATGCCGTATCGTCTTCCGAGGCATGGTTCACCACTACAACTTCAAAATCGGGATACTCCTGGCCCAGGATCAGGGGAAGATTTTCTTTCAGTTGATGGTATTCGTTCCGGGCACAGATCACCACTGATACTCCTTCGGTTTTTGCAGCTGAAGGGGATTCCTTATGACGGGCGAACTTAAGGAAGAAGAACCCATAATAGAAAAACTGGACGATGAACAGGAAAATGAAAATCAGAAGGAAGATAAAATAGGTTCCGTCGGGTGCAAGAAAACCATCAAGCATTTAACATCATTTAACAGGAATGAACAGACAAAAATATTCATATTAATCGAATAAAATCTACCTTTGTGAAAAATTTGATAAACCCTTTATCAAAAGGCCTTTACCGGAGAAGGTAATGTCTGTTTCTCTTCCATGCAGTTCAAGATTGCACATTCTGATCCCAACTCTTCTGCCCGTGCGGGTGTGATCAGCACTGCCCATGGGGAGGTGCAAACGCCTGTTTTTATGCCTGTGGGAACAGCAGGGGCGGTAAAAGCCCTTCACATGAAAGAATTGAGGGAGGATATCCGGTCGCAGATCTTGTTGGCCAACACCTACCATCTTTATCTTCGCCCGGGAACCGACATCGTTGAGAAGGCAGGCGGGATCCAGAAGTTCAGCGGATGGAACCTCCCGGTACTGACCGACAGCGGAGGTTTCCAGATATATTCCCTTGCCGATATCCGCAAATTTACTGAAGAAGGAGTGGAATTCCAGTCGCACATCGACGGGTCAAAGCATACTTTCACACCGGAACGGGCGATGGATATCCAGCGAAGCCTCGGCGCCGATATCATGATGGCTTTTGATGAATGTACTCCTTTTCCCTGCGAGCCTGAATATGCCAAGAGTTCGATGAAACGGACCCACCGCTGGCTTGACCGCTGTATAGATCATTTCACTAAAACGGAATGCCCTCATGGCTATTCCCAAAGCCTGTTTCCCATCGTCCAGGGCAGTGTTTATTCAGATTTAAGAAAACGTTCTGCAGAATTCATTGCTTCTAAGGATGCCGATGGCAATGCCATCGGCGGTTTATCGGTTGGCGAACCTGCAGAAACGATGTATGAGATGACGGATCTGGTTTGTCATATTCTTCCTTACGACAAGCCCCGTTACCTCATGGGCGTGGGAACCCCTGCAAACATCCTGGAAAGCATTGCTGTCGGCATCGACATGTTCGACTGTGTGATACCGACTCGGAACGGCCGCAATGGCATGCTTTTCACGCGGAACGGCATCATCAATATCCGGAATATAAAATGGAAGGATGATTTTTCACCGCTGGAGGAAGAAGGCGACGTATTTCCAGATCATGAATACTCAAAGGCCTACCTCCGGCACCTCTTTGTTTCAAAAGAGATCCTGGCAGCCATGATTGCTACAATCCATAATCTTGGCTTCTACATGTGGCTGATGAGAACGGCCCGTATAAAGATCGCCGAAGGAACCTTTTCCGAATGGAAGAACCTCATGGTAAAACAACTGATGCGGAGGCTGTAATGAAACTTGGAAAATTTTTTCAGCGAGATTTCTTAAAACTGATGACCATTGACCGGTACATCATCAAAAAGTTCCTCGGGACCTTCTTCTTTTCCATCATCCTTCTAATCTTCATCATCATTGTTTTCGATATTTCCGAGCACGTCGACGATTTCCTGAAGCATGATGCCCCTCTCAAAGCCATTATCTTCAGCTACTACCTGAATTTCATCCCGCATTTTGTCAACCTCTTCAGCTATCTTTTCGTTTTTATTGCGGTCATTTTCTTTACCTCGCGGATGGCTTCTGATTCGGAGATCGTCGCGATTCTCAGCAGCGGCATCAGTTTCCGGAGGATGCTGTTGCCCTATATTGTTGCGGCATCGATCCTGGCAGTGATGTCATTTCTCCTGGGAAACTTCGTCATTCCTTATACCAACCGCGGTAAACTGGAATTTGAAAAACAGTACATCAAGGATGCAAAGCCGTTCAACGACATGAACATCCATAAACAGATCAGCCCAGGGGTATTCCTATTCCTCGAAAATTTCAATATCCACACAAAAAAGGGATGGAAATTTTCACTTGAGAAGTTCCGGGAACGGAAACTCGTTTATAAACTTACAGCAGAAGAAGCCAACTGGGACAGCATCCGTTCGACATGGGTCCTGAAACGATATTTTTCGAGGAGTTTGGGTGTAATGAAGGAAAGCATGCATAAAGGCGAGCATCTCGATACTACATTTGGATTGAAACCTGCCGACTTTATGGAAGACATTGAAGAGGTGTCCATCATGAATTTCTTCACTCTCCGGAAGCACATCCAGATGAAAAAGCTGAGGGGCGATCCCGACCTTATCAAGTACGAGGTGAAAGGTTATGAACGGGTGGCCTTCCCTTTTGCGACCATTATCCTGACTTTGATCGGGGTAGCTGTTTCAAGCCGGAAGGTGAGGGGAGGGATCGGGTTCAATCTGGGTTTAGGGCTGGCCCTGACATTCCTTTACATTCTTTTTATGCAGTTCTTCACGGTGATGGCGACTTTCGGGAATTTCCCGCCACTGCTGGCAGTCTGGATCCCGAACATCCTCTTTGGCATAATTGCGTTTGTACTCTTGCGGATGGCGCCGAAGTAGGATTACCTGGAAGCGATCGTTTCGATCTCAACCAACGCCCCCATCGGCAAACCTGAAACCGCAAAAGCTGCACGAGCCGGCGGATTTTCAAAATAGAACTTCCCGTATACTGCATTCATATCGGCATAATGGCTCATGTCGGTGAGCAGGCACGTCGATTTCACGACATCCTGGAAGGTATATCCGGCAGCACTTAGTATCTCCCCGATGTTTTTCATTACCTGTTCGGTTTGATTCCTGATCCCGCCATCCACCAACTTTCCAGTTGCCGGATCGATCGGAATCTGACCGGAAATGAACAACATTCCATTTGCTTCTACAGCCTGACTGTATGTTGCAATGGCTTTTGGTGCTTTGTCAGTATTGATAATTCTTTTCATACTTGTAAGGATAATTGAAATATTAGGTTCTTTAAATTGATGCTGTATGCTGGATGCATTGAAATTTGAAATTTACAAAGTCACGGATTCATAGAGCTATAGATTTATTTTCAACTAAGTAACTAACCAACACATTCAACTCGCCAACTCACCAACTCGCCAGCTCACCAACTATTGAACGTAGTCCCTGAAGTCTTTCTTCTTGTTCAGTTTCAGGTCCTGCAGGATCGATGCCTTGACATTGATAGAGAAGTTCCAGCTCTGTTGCGCCCCTTTTGGGATCCATCCAAACCGCATTTCCCAGCAATGGAGGTCGCGATAGAGGTCGATCGAGGTGAAGGAAAGTTGTCCGTTGGTAAAATCCCACCCGGTACTCAAAGTGATCTTCCATTTCGGCGTGATATTGAGCTGACCGTTGAACCCCAGTGTCTGAGTGACCAGCCCGACCCTGTACGTTCTTGCTGAATTCCAATCCTTGTTGACAGTGAATTTATAGTTCAGGTTAAAGCTCCAGGGGATATCGAAGTCGACATAATAATCGTAATAGTCACTGATGTCTTTTCGTTCCTGCTCCGTTCCTTTCTTCGAGGTTTTTTTCTTGTTCGATTTATCAGATGAAAGGGTATATGTCAGCCCAAGATCCCAAGTCGTGTTGTCGAGCCGGAGCAACCGGTGGTGGACTTCCCATTCTGATTTCCGGATGGAACGACCCAGCGAATCGCGTGCATAGGGATCCCAACGGCTCGAATAGGACACTATGAGTTTTTTAAACAAGGTCGTGCGCCCTTGGATCGAAAAGGTCGACCATCTCATGGAATCTTTTGTCATATCATAGTTTTCACTAAAAGTCAGGTTTTCGATAAGGACGATCTTTTTTGTTCCCGTAACCGTATCTTTTCGATTCCTGACCTTCATCTCAAGGTTGTTTCTCAATTGGAAGTTGACCACGCCGGATTTTCGTGCGGCCGGACTACCCTTGAGGCTTCCCTGAAAGATGGAATATTTTTGTGGATTTTTATTGGTATCGTTTTCTGCATATCGGTAATACCCCCATGCCGCAGAACCGAAATCGGGCGTATAGGTATAGGTGACGGAGGGAGTTACCATATGACGGATTGCAATCACCGGCCCGTGTTTGAACTGGTACATCCCGTAAAGCGTTGTATTGATTGAAGTAGATGCATTCCCGTCGAAGGCATTGGCAAAATGCTGGATGGTATCTACCACCAACGAATCCTTTCCGGGTATATAGCTGGGCACATACTTCTTCCGGATCGTGGAAAAATACATCCGGTCATTCAATTGGAGAGTGGTCGTCCAGATGAAGTATTTCAGCACATGGAAGCTCCCGACAATAGGAACATTATGCTGTATCCCGTTCTGCATGTCATTCCACCATTTCTTCTTTTTAAAGATCAGGCTATCGACCGTGTTGTACTGGTTCACCGCATCCATGCTGTATCTGGTGTAAATGTTCTCATACCAGCGTATCTTGCCGACATGCTCTTTTCTGCGCAAGGGGTAAAACTGATTGATGGAAAAGGAAAGCTGCGGCAACGTGATATTGATGCTCTTGTTCAGCGTATTCTGGCTGTGGCTGAAATTGAGGGTCAGGTTGTAATTGTTGTTCCAGTTAGTGGTATAGTTGATGCTCGATTGGAATGTATTGCTCAGGTATGTCTGGGCATTGGTTACCGGGTTATATTTGTTGAAGTTAGAGCTGACTATGTTGACATTGGCGGAGAAAGTGCTGTGCGGTCGTGCTTTCGGGTCTTGTGTATGCACCCATTGTACGCTGAAGTCAGTTGATTTTTGAAAATCGGGTGAATCGGCTGCCCCGAGCTTGTTCACGGCATAACTGAAGTTTATGTTTCCGCTATAATGGTAACGGTAACGGTAATTCATCCTCGGCTTCACGGCCCAGCTACCCCGTGAAAAAATGTCCCCAACCAGGAACAGGTCGATATATTTATTCATGGCCCAGTAATATCCGCCATTCTCCAGGAAGAATCCCCGGTTGCTGGACTCCCCGTAGGTGGGTATCAGGATGCCCGATCGCCGGCCTGCCTTGCTTGGAAAATATCCAAACGGGATTCCCAGTGGTACCGGAACATTGGCAACGACAAGATAGGCCGGGCCGGTAATGACTTTTTTTCCCGGGATCACCTTGGCCTTCCCGAATTTGAATTCATAATGAGGATCTTCTTCCCGGTCGCAGGTGGTGTACCAGCCGTCTTTCAGGTAGGTGATGTCATTCTCCATTTTCTTGACGATTGTGCCGTGAAGGTAGCCTTCATCCTGCTTGGTGAAAACGTTTTGGATATACCCCCGCTTTGTGTCGTAGTTATAAGTCATCACCTTTGACTTGAACTTCTGTGCGGCTTGCGTGAATTCCGGCACCTGGATTTCCTTGCCGGTGGAATCCTTGATCCCGGTTGCATAGACCGTTTTCTTTGGGAAATCGATCTCCACATACCCCGATTTCAGGCCGATGTCCTCGTATTTGATATCTGCATCCCGGAAGAGATATACCTTCTGCTCCTTGATGTCAAACCGAAGGGAATCTCTGGCTGAATACTCCACCTTTGATTTCAGGTTGTCTTTTTTTGTTGTTTTTTTTACTTTTAAAGAATCGGAGGGATGATGCAAAGTAGTATCAGCAGGATGAAGGGTGTCATGCAAAAGCAGGACGGTATCCATATGAACCCGTGCCGGGCGGACCGTATCCTGTCCCTGAACCCACCCGGAGTGAAGGAAAAAGAGTATCACCAGATACAGGAAAGACCGGGGAAGACTTGTTAATAATTTCGTTAACAATTTCTTTTCGTAACTCTGGGGTTAATGTTCTATCTTTGTTTTGAAATCCGTTAAAGGAAGATACGATAAGGCCGGATTTCCTGCTATTACAGGTTTCAAAACTACGGAAAAATATTGATCTCTATACTATTTTAAGATACTTTAACAAACACCGGAGCGCCTGCATGCGTTGTATCACGCTGATTTTCCTCATTTTTTCACTTTCCATCCTGATGGAGAAGAATGTTTTTTCCCAGGAGAAGACCAGCATTACCAAAGTGGTGATCGATGCCGGCCATGGTGGAAAAGACCCGGGAACGATCGGGAAGAAATCGCAGGAAAAAAATGTAGCCCTGCAGATTGCCCTGAAACTCAGCGAGGAGATCCGGTCACAATGCAAAGGCGTAACGGTGATCTGTACCCGTACCACTGATGAATTCATTGAACTTCACGAACGGGCTGAAATTGCCAACCGCGGTAAGGCCGATCTGTTTATTTCCATCCATTGCAACGCCAACCCAAAACACACTTTTCAGGGTGCCGAAACCTATGTGATGGGGTTGCACCGTACCGAAGCTAACCTGGAGATCGCGAAGAAAGAAAATGCAGCCATCCTCATGGAGCCCGACTATTCGACTAACTATAATGGTTTTGATCCCAATTCGGATGAATCGTATATCACCTTTACCCTTTTCCAGAATGCCTTTCTGGAACAGAGTACCTGGTTTGCCTCGATTGTGCAGGATGAGATGAAGGACCGGGTGGGGATGTACGACCGGGGTGTGCGACAGGCAGGCTTCCTGGTGCTCTATAAAACCACAATGCCGAGCGTCCTTATCGAAACAGGTTTCCTCTCGAACCCTGAAGAAGAAAAATTTCTCATATCACAGAAAGGGCAGCAATACATTTCATCTGCCATCTGCCGCGCCTTCCGTAAATTCAAAGCAAAGATGGAAGGAAACGGTAAAGAACTGGCTTCCCTCAACGAAAAAAAATCGTCCTTCGCAAATACCATTGTTGCACCACCGGTAGAACAAAAAGTAACGTCTTCTGTAGAAGAAAAACCGAAACAAGCGCCTCCCCGGAGAGATACGATGAAATCCAAAGAGAATCCAAAGGTGATCACGTCCGGAAAAACTATTGCCCAGACAAAAAAGAAACCCGGGGATAATCCTCCAGCAAAAGATACCCTTAAAACCAAATCCAAGACGAAGGTTCATGGAGTGAATAAAGATTCGCTGGCACCAAAGGGAAACCTGGCTGCGAATACCGTTAAGCAAGAAAAGGCAAAGGGGAAAATTGTTATAAATGAACCCGGGAAAACGGAAACGGTAAAAAGAACGCCCGCAAAACCGGCAGAAGAGGTGGTTTTTCGCGTTCAGATTGCTACATCCCCGAAAGAGCTCAGCACGCATTCGAAAAAATTTGCCGGACTGCCGGATATCTGGAGGTACCAGCACCAGGGATTGTTCAAGTACACTTCCGGTAAGGAATCTAGTCCTGAAGCCCTCGCCGGACTAATGGGTAAAGCTAAAAAGATGGGATTTACAGATGCCTTCATTGTGGCATTTCATGGGACGGAAAGGATAACGGTCGCAGAAGCGAAGAAACTGATTTTGGAAAAACAGAAATAGCGAAATGCCCGTGACGCGTAAAGCGTAACGCGTGACGAAAATATCAGTTATCAAGGACTAAAACGTTAAGAAAGTATTAAATTTGCTTTGAAATTAATATACATGAACTTCAAACTTACAAAGGAATTCAGGGTCGGGATCGTTTTTGTGATAGCAGCAGCTATCCTTATCTGGGGACTGATGTACCTGAAAGGGATGGAGCTTTTCAAGCACAGGATGATCGTTTATGCAGTATACGACAGGGTGAACGGATTGGTGCCTGCCAACAATGTTGCGATCAGCGGGATGAAGGTAGGGCAGGTAAAGGAGCTTTATTTCTCCAATAAGCAGCGTGGAAAGATCATTGCAGTGCTTTACATTTCGGAGAATTACCCGATTCCGGTCAATTCTGTTGCCAGGATAAACAATTCTGATAACCTCATCGGTGGGAAATATGTAGAGATTGTGCTGGGCGACTCTAAACAAATCCTGAAAGACAAGGATACACTGAAATCCTTCATCGAAGCATCCTTCGGGGAAGAACTCAACCAGCAACTCGTCCCCCTTAAAAATAAAACGGAGCGCCTGCTGGGGTCCATCGACACGGTTGCAACGCTCATACAGCAAGTACTGAACAAGGATACGCGGGATAACCTCGCTGCTTCTATCCGGCATATCAAGGACATGCTGAACAACCTTTCCCATACCACCTATTACCTGGATACCCTCGTCGGTTCCCAGCGCAACCATCTGGCCAGTATCATCGGGAACATCGAATCGATCAGCCTGAACCTGAAGAACAATAGCCAAAAGATCAATAACATCCTTACAAACTTCTCGGAACTCAGCGATTCACTTGCCAAAGCGCGGATCCCGGCTACGATCGCCCAGGTGAACAAGGCGATAGTGGATATCGATATCGCGGTTAACAAGATCAACAATGGTAAGGGAACCCTCGGGCTGTTGCTGAACGACGATAAGCTTTATAGTGAAGTCGAGAAAGCCGCCCGTGACCTGAATCTCCTGCTGGAAGACATCAGAACCAACCCCAAGAAGTATGTGAAAGTCTCCGTCTTCTAGTTAAAAGTATATAAAGTTTGTAAAGTGGGGGAATTGGAATACTTTACCATTTGAAAATATCCATCTTTTTCAGGGGCCTTTTTCCTTCGATCCATTTGAATCCTTTCAGTTTCAGATCATAGGGTGAGACATCCTTTTCGGGCGAAGTTACTGCTTTGGGTTGATTGATATAGGTGATCGATTTGATCTGGTTTTTTTCGATGAAGATCAGCATGTCGCTGGAATATACTTTCGAGATCCCGATGAGACTGTGGTCCTCTTCCCGCGCGAAATAAACGGTTTCGGAATTCCCTATCACCTTGATCTTGTATAATTCATTATTTTTGAAAAATCCCACCATGTCCCTTCCCTTTACCTGGTTGTATTTATTCGTATCATCTTTGGAGATAATGAAGGCGGAGTTGTAAAGGACCATCGAATCGATCTGGCTATTCAGGAGGGTGAGCTTGATGGAATCAGAGGTGAGTTGGTTCTTCTCCGACCACAACACAGGGTCGTGGTAAAGGAACATTGTGGAATCGCGGCCGTGGTATGACATCGAATCGCACATACCCTGCAAGTCGCGACGGAAAAACTTGACCTTGTAATAGCATAAGATGTTTTTGATGTTCCGGTTGGTGTCAAAGGTTGCATACACCGTGTCGGAATGCATAAAGAGTGTATCTTTTTTGTCGCGCAACTGAACCACGGCGCTGTCGGTCATGAATGCAAAGCCTTTTTTGCGCTGCAGTTCTCCGTAGTTACCGGTGAGCGTCAGCTTTTGCACAGTATCGATCAGCATTGCATGTTTGAATGCCTGTCCGTAGCCGGACTTCCGCTCATAATAGAGGCTATCGCCAGTGAGCACCTGGTCGAGATGATAGATCCAGCCGTTTTTCCGAAAGCGGGCCACGTCGGTGCGGGTGTTGTACCAGCCATTCTCGCAATAGATGGAATCCTCTTTCCCCTTGATGGTGGAAGGGCCGTAAAAATAGGTCACCTTCGTAACTGTGTTGTACATCATGGTATCTGAATGCATTACATATTCGGGGTTGATCAGTACCACCTTTTCCTTGAAGAAGAATTCCTTCGTTTTGGTATGGTAATAGCCGTGTTTGCTGACCAGCACATTTTTGTCATTGACGATCTTTGCCCAGTACTCATAGCTGGCCACCTCAGTTGTGCGATTGAAGGAAAGCGTATCGGTGGTGAGGGTCGATTCGTTGTCGATCAGCTTCACATTGCTCCAGATCTTGGCGATACGGGTGTTACCGTCGTAGTTGAGGGAGTCGCCAAAGAGGTTGAGCGTGTCGCTCACCTGGATGTGCACATTTCCGTATGCCAGTACAAAGTTTTTTTCATCGTTCAGGAAAGCGCTGTCGCACATGAGGACGGTAGTGTCATGGCTGAGTCGTACGTTTCCAATCAGGCGCTGGAACTCCGGGCGGATCTTGCTGCTGTGTACGAGCGAGTCGGCATGTTCGAGGAGAATCTTGGTGGTTCCCTGCGAATACGAAAGTGCCGGCAGCATCAGCAATGCTGCGGCAATGATTTTATATAAGGTTTTCCTTTGCATGAAGCATGCAAAGCTATTAAAATATTTACGATTTTAGATTTATGATTGCATTGACGATTTTCGATTTACGACATTCGATCATAAAATTGGTCTTTAATGGCTGTGCCATCTTTGAAAGATATGGCGCAAACTTTCGCAAAGCTGGTAACCTGGGCGAAGATGATGTTAAATTCACCAACATCTTTTCTTCAGTTTGATGATTTAAGAAACTCCACAATTTTATTTGTTTCAACATCTGTGAGATTAGCGCGTAGTTTCATGTGCATGCCAATGGTTTCCCATTGCGCATTGCTGTAATCGCCAGAGGATGGAGCGTTGTGGCATCTGATGCAGTTTTCTCCCCAGAGTTGCATTCCGCTTTTTGCAGTTACCGTTTTTGATGTTACGCAGCCGATGATAAGAATTGCTGCTCCTATCCCTGCAACGAGGGCAATTGAAAGTAATGTTAGTTTTTTCATTTTGTATCCTTTTAAAATGTTATCAGAGATAGTTGTTAAAATCCATAAACTAAACTAGCCAGAAATTCATTTTTATGTGTTCCATCAGGCATTGCTGTGGTTTCGTATGCCAATCGCAATCCTGTTTTCCAGCTGAGCCAATAGCAAAGCCCAAGATCCATCCGGGTAATAGTTCCTCCCTTCCCGTTTTTATCTTTTGCACCCCATAATGCATCTTTGGGGGAGGTTAATGAATTGTATCTGAACAACAGTTCTGTTTTTTTGAGGAACTTGCTTCGAACCATACTGGGACGAATAGAAAATTGGACAAAATAATTCTGCATGTTGTTATCAAAAGTGTAAGTGGTTGAATCTGTCAGGTAGTAATTGGCTTTGTCAACCATAACCGTGTTGAATTGTCCCCTGAAGTTGATGGTTGATTTTATCGCATCGATACTTTTTACGTACGATAAGTCAACAGCATAAGCGGTTGCTCCTATTTTCCCATAAACTGAATCTCCGCGATCCCCTGCAATACCATGTTTTGCGGAAAATCCAATCTCCAGAGATGAATTTGAAAATGGCAACAAACCGATTCTTCCGCCAACTTCCTTGTTATTGTTGTTTTCATCCAGCAGATTTTCGTACTGTATTACACCGGTGGGGTGTCCGTTTTCATCTTTAGATAAAAGAGGTCCGTTGGAAACGTACAAGGCGTAATTTAACTTTGAACTTCCGAGCGGAAGGCATCCCCGAATATCCACTCCCATGATAGCGCCCCAGTAAAGGTGCGTGTCATCCGGGAGTAAATTATCATCAGGCCGGAGATGGGCATTAGGAAACCGTTCAATATGTACCGGTTCCCAGCGTTCTCCATAAGCGCCAAATGGCGTGAGCATTCTTCCCGCCCCGATGGTCATGTACCTATTCAGCACACACGATAGTTTTGCAAATTCCAACTCTATTGCGCCATTGTTTATTTCAATTTCGCTTTCAAAAAATAGTTTATCGGAAAGTTTCCACAGGAACATCGGGCTGAAACCATAAGAATTAAAATTCATTGTAACATCCGTTTTCACTTTATCATTCAGTATGGCTTGAAAACCAAACCACGCAACTCCGGTTAATAGCAATTTAGTATTGCCCGGAACACCAGAAAGAAGTTTCATGTTCGTTTCTGTTTGTGTAGAGTCTTGGCCATAGACCATTGAGAAAGCAAGGAGTAAAGGGACAATGACTAAAAGTTTTTTTGGTTTCATTTTTCGTTTATTTAGGTTATACGTGAGACTTAAATTTTTAGATTCCGGGTACTCGGGAGGGAGTCCATACCCGTGATTATTCAAATTTTAAAGTTTCATAGTTCTGATTATCCATTTTCAAATCGACAGTTCATTTTTTTATTCCCAATGTGCGTACATAGTTGATGACCTGCCAGCGCTGATCATCGGTGAGGTCCTTTTTAAAGGAAGGCATCGGCTTTCTGCCTTCGGTAATTTTCCAGAACATCGAGCCATCTGATTGTTTTTGAAATTGTTCTTTGGTGAAGTCCCTCGGGCTTACCGGCAGGTCAGCGCTTTTCGGACCATCGCCTTTCCCTTTTTTGCCGTGGCAGTTGTAGCAGTTTATTGTATAAATGGCTTTTCCGGCAGCAATAGAAGCATCATTGGCAGCAATGGGATTTCTTTTGCTTTTTGCCATGTCGGGTGCATCCCATTCTTTCGTTTGCTGCTGCGGCGTGAATGCAAACAAAAGAATAATTGATCCTGTTATTGTTCCTGCTGTAATGCAACCCGGGAGTTTCATGTTGCTGAGTTGTCTGATGATTTTTTTCATAGTGTTGCGTTGTCAGTTGTTAGTTCTTCGTTTTTTTTAATTTTTCTTAATTGGAGGAGGATGATAAAGTAAGTGCACCATACCCCGCCAAAGATTATTAATATGGTAAGGAGGAGTGGGAGCGGAGCAGAAGGTTCCCAGAGTGCACGCGGGAAAGGATCTCTTTCTGTTGGAAGTTTGGTGCCCCAGGAGGTAGGAGCTTTGTTTTCCACATTCCCGAACCGTTCGTTGTCCTCCATCCTTGCCGCTACAATGATAACGCCCGCTGTATCACCCGGAATGTCTTTGGGAAAAGCAAAAGATGCTTCGCCTTTTTCGTCCGTCGTGATGGTGTTCTCCTCTGCTGCCGGCATAATGCCAAACAGGCGATGCACATAAAACTTTACCTCTGCTCCTTTCACCGGTATTTCTTTTCCGTCTTTATCGATTTCAGTTACCCTGGCAGTAGCCAGCTGTGCAGTGTCGTGTGGATCCAGGTTGAGGGTAAGGCTGGCATCTTTGTAATGAATCTTCTCCTCTGCATCTTCATACAAACTGTTATTTTCAATTTTGGCCACAATAGTGAAAGAGTGATCCTCATTTAATGGCAGATCAGGCTGTAGTATTATGACAGCTTTACCTTTGTTATCTGTATTTACACTTTTAAGTAACTGCTGTTCATTGTCGTGTATAACATAGAAATTGACCCGGGCATTTTTTGCAGGAACGAACTTTTGATCTTTTCTTGCCTTTACTATTGCGACAATTGTTTTGGTCAGATCGGCTTTTTTATAATACGATAATTCAATAGTGGCTTCGCTCTTTTCCTGAGCTTGTAACTGGTTCTGTGCAGTTGCGATGCAGAAAAAACCTGTTAAAATTATTGCAAGAGCTATTCTTTTCAGCTTCATAATTTATTTGATTTATAGAAAGTTGTTCAATCGTTAAAAGTTATTGTAAAAACTTCTAATCTATTAGTTGTACCCTCACATGGATAAAGGTTTTGATTTTGCTACTTTATTCTTAATTGGTGCCAAAGATCTCAGATAATAATAAATTGCTGCTAAATCTGCAGTATCCATGTTCGCATACATTATCCATGGCATCGGTGAGTTAAAATCTCCTTTTTCAACCTTTTTCGGAGCACGGGTTGCTAAGTCATACTTTTTAAACATCATAATAAACATACCTTTTTCCCATTCACCGATTCCTGTCTTTTTGTCGAATGTAATATTCATTGAAACACTGGTTCCACCTCCTTCCACTGGAAATTCTCTTCCCCCGGCAAACGCTTTTTCCATTATTAAATCTCCTTTATCTGTTACAGGAGTATGGCACTCAATGCAACCGGACGCTGTTGTGATATACTTACCATATTCTAAAGAATCTTGCATGGGAGGCTTTTTAGAAGGATGTCCCTCTTTCGCCATTGTATTAATTAAAAAGTTTACGGGAAAATCTGATGCTGAGGCAGGAACGTCATTTTTTATTGCAGGAATTGAACGCAAATATGCAATTACACAGTAAATGTCTTCGTCATCAAGGGTTCCGTATGCCTCAAAAGGCATGACGGGGAAAATAGTATTATTTCTTTTTCCGACTCCCGAAGTAATGGCACGATAGATTTCCCCGTCGCTCCAGCTTGCCAAAGAGTAGGGGGTTATATTTGCTGCTATATATTTGCCGGGAAAGCCCATATTTTGACCAAAGATCTCACCTCCCATCCCTTCAGTACCGGGTACAATCGGTCCGGCGTATTTTGACCAATCTCTTTTAGAATGACAATCAATGCAAACAAGTACATGATTGGCAAGATATTTTCCTCTTTCAATCCGTTCTTTTGTAACCTCCACTTTCAAATCTTTTACTTTGATGTTTGGCAGAAAATATTTAAGGTACAAACCGCCACAAATAATAAGAAATATTAAAACAACAAAAAAACCAATTATAATTTTTAAAATCTTCTTCTTTTTCATAATTCGTTTTTTGAAGGATTAATAATGAATTGATGTACTATGTTGGTTGTTTTATTGTTTCGTTACCTAATCCTGACAGTTCTCCAGTTATTTTTGCCTCCTCTTCTTCTCTTTGCTTCCTGATTTCAATGGCTGACTGCTTATCATGATCGATTTTTATTCCTTCTTCTACTTCCCATACGGCCATCATAGGGAAAAGTTTTGCAAAGAGTGTGATGAAGAGAAATATTCCTGCCAGACATGCAGCAGTAATAGAAAATTCCACATAGTTTGGGAAATATGTTGACCATGTTCCCGGAACTTCCTGGATGGGCATGAAGGGATGCAGGAGCGTTGGCACTATGATAAGGTATCTTTTTACCCATGCACCTGCAACTATAATTATACAGGTAATGGTAAGCATGGTTATATTTCGCCCTTTGGGAAACGACATAATGATTAGGGGCACCATTACAGTGCCGATCTGGCATGTCCAGAATGCTATTGAGTAACTGCCATAAAACAGATCACTCAACAAATGCCCTTCAGCCGTTGCCATTTTGTAAGCAGGTATCCAGTATTCATTCAGGTTCAGATAGGCATAAATAAGAGTAAGCACCAATTCGACTTGTCCCATCAGATTAAAATGCTTCAGGGTGATATATTTTTCTAGGTGATACATTTTCCGGAAGGCGGCCATTCCTAATATTACACAGGCAGAACCGGAGTATAGCGCACCTGTTACAAAGTAGGGGCCGAACACGGTACTGTTCCAGCCCGGGCGCAGTGTCATAGCGAAGATGTAACTAACAACAGTGTGCACAGATACTGCCACGGGAATGATCACGATAGTCATAATGGTCATTGACCACTCTAACCTGTGCCATTGCGATTTAGTGCCTTTCCATCCTAAAGCCATTTTGGTATAAATCCACTTTCTGATTTTTTTGAATCGTGAATCGACAACAGTTAACCTATCTCTGCAGAGCGCCATATCAGGTATCATTGGCAGAAAAAGAAATATCGTGCTGCCTGCCAGGTAAGTGCAGATTGAGATGACATCCCATATGAGCGGTGACTGCACCCTTCCGAAAATGACAATGTTTGCTATGCGGTCCGGACGGCCTAAGTCAATAATTGGTAGAATTCCGCCAAAGACAAGGGAAACAAATGTGAGCAGCTCG
>JADGPR010000018.1 GCA_017882335.1 Bacteroidales bacterium
CAAGGGGACTAAGCTCGGGGACCGCCCGGTTTCACGAGGCAGCCGGGTATTAGCAGATAAAATGTTAGGAGGAGTTCGGCAACCCAAGAAATGGTACTCCCGGACTTTCTATGGAGAAGCTCAACGACTTTTTGAGATCCTGCAAAAAGAATATGGCAGGAAAGCCCAAGTGGTAATCTCAGAGAATATCAACGACAATTCAATAAAGTAAGGCAATGGCAAAGATGACAGAAGAAGCCAGGGCAACCGTTATCCTGAATGGTCAACAGGCCAATGCAACGCTGAAGGAGATTGAAGGGTCTGCCAGGGCTTTGAATGCAGAGCTGAAGGGACTCAAGACCAATACCCAGGAGTTCGCTGACAAATCAAAGCAGCTTCAGCAGCTCAATACCAAATTGGCTGAAATCCGTAGCCAGACAAAAGCAGTGGGGGATGAAATGAAAAAGAATTCCGGTGGCATGAGTGGCCTTTTTGATTCTTTGAAAGGGGCTGCCTTGCAGATGGGAGCAGCAATGGCCGCTGCTTTTTCGGTCACAGCCATTGCAAACTATGTCAGTGGCGGAATTCAGAAAGCCATTGAACTCAAGGATGCAGAAAAGTTGCTCCTTGATGTTTTGGACGGAAATAAAGCAGTCCAAACAGAACTGATTGACCTTGCCAAAGAAAGGGCAGGATCAACCAAATACACACGCCTTGAGATCGAAGAAGCTGAGAAGTTCCTGGCAATCCAGGGCAGGACCCCGGAACAGATACGCAAGACCATTTTAGCCGCACAGGATCTGGCGGTAGTCACCGGCCAGACATTGGAAAAGGCTGTTGAAGACCTTGACGGAACGATGGAAGGCAGGCTTGCCAAGGGGTTGCAAAAGCTTTCAAGTCAATTCAAAGATTTGTCAAAAGAACAACTCTATCATGGCGCTGCCATCGATATTGTTGCCAAAAAATATAAAGGACTTGCAGAAGAAGAGATGCAAACCACCGAAGGCCGGCTGGTCCTTTTGGGAAAAAGTTGGAAAGCATTGCAGCGCACAGTGGGAGAAGCGCTTCTTGGAACCGATGGCATGTTCGACGGACTGGTGCAGGGAGCAACAGAAGCTTTGAATTCGGTCAAGAAACTCTTCGAAGTGCCGATGGCCCAAAAATACCGTGAAGAACAAGATAGCTTGAATGCACTTGTCTTCCAGATCCAGGCCACCAACACCAGCCAGGCAGAACGTAACCGGCTGATCGATGACCTGAGGCAAAAATACCCTGAGTTTCTGGGCAACATCAAAGATGAAGATGTTACCAACCAGTTCCTGGCAAAACATCTGGAGGAAGTCAATTATCAGTACATGGAGAAGATCCGCCTGGCTGAATCCGAGGATAAGCTCAAAGACATTGCAGAAGCCCAGTCAAAAGCTTCCAAGAAACTCTCTGATGCAGAAGGTGAACGAAACAGGATACTGGCTGCTTCCATGCAACTCTTGTATGATTCCAAGCCTGCCTATGCAAAGTTGGTTGAAGAGGCCAGTTCTTTGGAGGAGAAGATAAAACTAGTGAAACAATATTGGGGAGCCGGCGGGGGGACAATGGGAACGGGAGGATGGTTTTTGGAGGCGGCTGAGAATGCCAAAAAAGCTGCTGACAAAATGAGAGTGTACTCAGTGGAATTCAAAACTGAGCAATTAAGGATTGCCGAAGAAGCAGTCAATTCCTCTTTGAACCTCAATAACAATCTTGATATGGTTTCCAACCAGATCTTAACGATTGCCATGCAAACCAAGGATGAAACCTTAAAGATGATCATCAAGGCCGAGATGGAGGACAGGGAGCGCACCCATCGGATGGTCGAGAACCGTAAAACGGAATTCAAGGAAGAGCTCAATTGGAAGAGAATGTCAATCGATCAGCTCAATGATTACATCTCAAAAGGCAGGGAAGCGGATGCGACCAACACGGACCGCACCAATATGCGAAAGGCGACCGATGAATTGAACAGCCGGGTCAAGACAAACGATAAGATCAAGGAAGCTTATAAGAACCTGATGGATTCCTTGAAAGAGATTGAAGGGAAGAACTATGCCGACAAATTCACCCAGACCCAGCAAGAGATACGAGCGGTAGAAGAGAAGTACGATACCCTGATCAAAAAGGCTTTGAAGTTCAAGGCTGATAATGAAAAGGCATTATCGCCTGAGCAGAAAAAGGGAATCGATGACAATGTATCTTCTTTGGAAATTCAACGGGATGCCCAGATCAAGCAGGTGCTGCTTCAGGCAGAACAGGCCTTTGCGCAAGACGTTAAGAAGATCCATGAAAACCTGCGGGTTGCCCGCATGAGCATTACCCAACGGCAAATCTATGAGGTAAACAAAAAATATGAGGATGCCAGAAAGGAGATCCTCGGGGCGATAGAGTTTGCCTATAAGGAAGAAGTCGCTGCAGCCCAAGGCAATGCTGATAAGATCATTCAGGCAGAGCAGAATAAAGCCGATGCGCTCAAAGCAATCCAGAAGGACCTGGATGCTTTGAAGAAAGGTCAGAAGCAGGAAACCGCCGATGCAAAGAAACAAGGGGATACGAAGTTTGAGGATGACCTGAATAATCTCAAACTCAAAGGCGATCGTGACCTGGCAAAAGGAAAAGAGAAAATCCAGCTTGAGGTCAATGCCAGGTACAAAAAACTGCTGGAAGAAAACCTGGGAGATGAACAAAAGACTGCCGAGATCAAAAAGCAGATCTCTGAAGAGGTCGCTGCTAAACAGCTTCAATTCTCCAAGGAGACTGCAAAGAAAGTGGCCGATGATGCGATCTCTCTTGCAAAAGGCGCTGTGGATGGCCTTGCTGCCATCTTCTCCATGCAGACCGATGAAGAGAACCAGCAGCTAAAGCAGGATGAAGAGGTCAATAACAAAAAGAAAGAGAGCCTGCAGGCGCAGTTGAATGCCGGGCTTATCTCAAGGGCGCAGTATGATTCCCAGGTCAGTAAAATGGATAAGGACCTTGCGGCAAAGAAAAAGAAGATGGAGCATGATCAGGCCGTAAGGAACAAAGAAGTGGCTTTGTTCAATGCGCTGATCAGTGTTGCCACGGCAGTTGCCACGGCCTTGAGCGCCGGTCCAGGGGTAGGGATTGTACTCAGCATCATCACGGCCGCATTGGGAGCAATCCAAATCGGTTACATCCTGAGCCAGAAGGTGCCGGAAGCTGCCAAAGGCCGCTATTCGGTAATAGGCCAGGATGATAACAAACTATACAAAGATGTTCCACTTGTGAGTTCTCCCGAAACTGGTTTGTATTCCACCCCAACGCTGATAAGTGAGACAGGGCAGGAGATTGTCATCGATCCCAAAACGACAAAGAACCTGATGGTGAATTACCCTCATGTTATCGATGCGATCAATTTTGCAAGGGTTCCCCAGCGCGCCATTGGCAGGTATGTGGAAACACCGGCTTCGGCTCCCGGTGGATTTCCCGGTGTGGTAGATCCTGAATTCACGGCCAGCATAAACCGGCTGAATTCCTTGATCGAGAAAGGCATCCCTGCTTTCATCTCCTTTGACCACTTAAGGGAAACGACGAACCGGGTCAACCAGATCGAAGCCGAAGTATCCAAATAATAGTAAAGTTCTATGCTATCCATCCAGATTGCTGACCAACCGCTTGACCTGTCCGATGATTTTTCGGTTTCTCTGAACCTCAAATCTCCTCTGTTCAACGATGTCGGGGATTATTCCTTTCCCTTCAAAGTTCCTTCTACGAATAGGAATATGGCAATCCTGGGATGGAAAAACCGAATGGCATCAACCCGCAGCATTTACGAAAGTTTCGATGGAAGCATCCGCTGGAACGGAATGGTCCTTTATGCAGGCCAGATACTGATCAAGACAGCCTCAGATAAGACATTTGAAGGTACTCTTTACATCAACAAGGGCAACTTCAACTATGAAGTGAAGGACCTTCTTTTAAACCGGGTGGATTTCGGGATGAAAAACTTTGAAAGTGATGACCAGGGCATGGATTACTTCAACTGGTCTTTGACACATTTTTATCCTGAAAGCGATTTTTCCATGCCTCAGATCACCAACCTTTACTTCTATGATCCCCAGGCGACCAACCCTGAGCTTCTGGCCTACAATCTCATCTTCCCGGACGGAAAGCTTCATAAGAACACAACGGACGGCCAGCACCGTACGATCCTTGTTCCGTTTCTCTACCTGAAATTTGTTCTCAATAAACTTGCTGAAAATTTCGGCTACCGGCTGCAGGACGAATTCTTTACTTCCAGCACCGAGCTTTCCCGACTGGTGATCTACCATTCGGTCAATATCAGCGAGGTTTTGTTTGGGCTGCAGCAAATCTATTACTGCCGCTTTTTGCCTAAGGTGAAGGTTAGCGAATTCATTTCCGGTCTTGAAAAATGGTTCAATTGCAGCTTTCACGTTGATTCACGTCAAAGAGTAGTTAAGATCGTTAGCAACAAAGAAGTGTTGCTTCACTCCGAAGTCATTGAGTTTTCAAAGCATGTTCTTTCTATCTCCCAGGAGATCCCTGATCCGATATCCGGTTTCCGGTTCCTTTTGGGACCCGATTCCGGGGATAAGGTCTACCAAGATCAATTGGATCAGGAAAAAGGAATCACCGACTATATCAAAGGCGCAGTCCAGAGCTTTTCAGATATCCCACCGTATCCCTTTACCTTGCTGGGTGACATCTATTATATCGTTGATACGGACTCCTGGTGGCAGCTGGGAGTCGTCAGTTTTTTGATCCAATGGATACAATTGCCTATTGGGCCTTCATTGACAGATAAGTTTTTCTATAAGTGGGGAGATGATAAGAACAAGTACGAAACTGTATTTTCCTCTCTATCGGATAAGTATGGGATGGTAAGTTGCGGGAACCTGGGAGCAGACAACCAGAAGGTCACCCCAAGGTTGTTTTGGGTTGGGATGTACGGTGGTTATGGTTCACCTTACCTGCTTCGCGGACTTGCCTATGATACAAATTTCTCTTTGCGTTACCCTGGCCCAAATGGGCTATTCAACCTCTATTGGAAAGACTGGGTAAGCTGGATGATGAAGGATCGAAAGAGCGTCAAGATCGAAAAACAGATGGATTTCATAGAGTTGAAATCGATTGACTTTACCAAGCGCTACTGCATTAACGGCATCAATTATCTGATCAGTGAGGTAGCTGTTACCCTGAATAAATCCTCGATCAAATCATCTCAGTTAAAATGCTTCACAGCTCCCTGATGCTGTCCTTTATTTCATCCTGATCTCATGGTACTATTGCACCATGATCGACATCACGGAAACTCCCAATCTCATTTCCTTTGCCGGGAATCCTGTCATTTTTGAAGCCTGCTCTGATAATTACCAGACCTCGTTAGGCGCTCGTGCTTACTTCGAAGTGGTAGTTTCCGGAATTGATACCAATGTCGGTCATACGTTTCAGCTTCAGTTTACAGGGAAAACCCTGGTCTTTCAAACTGCGGGTATTACCGGTTTTGACGGTTTGTTGTTTGGGGTTGCTTATCCCGGGCAGACATTCAATGATTTCGCCTATAATATCTATAAGTGTTTCATTGAAAATTACGATATCCAGAAATATTTCAACGTAACGCTGGATCCGGTAGGAACAAGTCAGCGAAAGATCATTCTCCAGGCAAAGCAGCGCGGAGCCAATTGTTCTGTTGTATTGTCGAATGTTGGAGTCTCAGGGGTAGGGCAGGGGGTAAACACTTCCGGAACAGATGATGTTTACTTAGATTACTTCAGTATCCTTTGCCTGATACGCGATACGCTGAATAGTCCAATAGGGGAGGATATTAAGCCGGCTGATTTTATCGGCAGTGCAAGGTTCGATATATCGGATTACCTATTGTCAAAGTTTGCTTCCTGGGAGATACCGCGTTTTGAATTCCCTGAGCTTGCAGGCAATGTCAAAGTTCATGGATGGGATTACCTTTTGAAGTACCGTGTATCGTTTGCTGAAAGCATCGCCGGTAAAGTCAGGGGCCTGCAATCGGACGGTTGGAAATACGTCCTGGCCGGAGGATTGAACCATGAACTCCTGACTTCTCTCAATGAGAAGTACCTGGAGTATTTCTCTATCCCGGCAAATAAACTCAAATTCCTTTCGTGGCTTCCAACGACAAAGTATTCCCGCTCAGGAGTCATGGAGAAACTGTTTTTCCTGTTCCAGGAAAATCCTTCGGGAATTCATTACCGGCTGGTTGTGGTCATCACTTTCACCGACGGTTCCCACAAGGTGGTCAACGCGACCGAACAGGCAACGTTTGCTGCCTTTTCGATACTGGAATTCAAAGTCGGGTATGACCACCTTGACCTGGTGAATGCCCAATACGGCAAAACGGTCCAGTTGTGGGAAGTTTTTTTAATGGACAGTAATGATGATTTGCTTTCCGAGCGACGGATATTCTATAATGATACCCGGGTTTTTGAGAATGAAAAGATCTTTTTTTACCGCAATTCCTTCTCTGCCTATGACACATTCCGGTTTATAGGCAAATCAGAATTAAACCTGGAATATGAACGATTGATCGGCTCCACCGTAAGGGAAGAGAAGTATTCCTTCTTTAATGCACCTTCCAAACAGTTCAGTGCAAGCGAAACAGAAAGCTGCAAAGCCAATTCCGGGTGGATATCTCTTGAAGAAAAGAATTGCCTCAGGGAGCTTCTTTTGACTACTGAAGCTTATGAGCAGATCGGGAAAGAGCTGTTCCAGATAGTAGTCAAATCGGCAAAAGTAACTCCATTCCTAAAGGACGGAGAATACCTGTACAACCTGGAAATCGAATACGATCGCTCTTATCAGAACTCTTTCTTTTCAGTTCATACTGCGGAAAGTTCGGCCAATTCGATATTGGTACCGCAGCCGCTGACCTGGGATAACATAGAAGTAAGTTTTGACGACATGGAAATAACATTTGACCAGATAGAATTTTAACTATGGCAAGACAAGAAATAAATATCGGGATTGTCCCGGGTGATAAACGAGGCGACAAGCTCCGCGTTGGCGGAAAGAAGATCAATGAAAACTTTACTGAATTGTACAACTGGTTGTTCAACGTCCAGTCTTCGCCCATCATTGCAGGAACTCATGTAATTACCGAGGATGAAAGCACCCGTCTGACAGAGATCAATGTGATCATCCCTGCTCCGGGAACCGGTAAGGTCATCGAACTCATATCGCTCATTGCCCGCATCACCCCGACAGCGCCGCCTGTCGGAGGATTGCAGGTCAACCCCCTCCAGACGTTGAATGTGACAACGGATGGGGATACGCAGACGCAGGACTGGGGTTATTTCCCGACATCCTTTGTTACATCTTCACAGAAGATCATTAAACGGATGACGCCTGTTTTCTCAACTCAGATCTTTGAGAATACGCCTGTCTATGTTTGCCTTTCCGGTGGGGCAGACCCCCAATCGGGAAGCGCAAAAATTGAGCTTTTTTACCTGTACCGGATCATTGACCTTGCCGGATCAGGGGTTCCTGGTGGCGGCGGCAGCTCTACGTTTCAGGTAGTGCAGTCTTTTGTCAACCAGAGTGAAATCACGGTTCAACACAATCTTCAAAAGTATCCCACGGTGGTAGTTGTCGACACCACCGGGCGCGAACTGGTGGCAGAAATAACCCATGAATCGACTGATCAGATGGTGATCCGTCTTAATCCTGCTGCAAGTGGAAAAGTAATTTACAGTTAACCTTTTAATAAACCTTAAACTCTCAAAATCATGGCAAAAAAAGTGCTGGTCGCTCTCGATCTTAACAAAAACGAGTTACAGAATGCTGTAATTCAAAACCTCTCTGCGGCTCCGTCAAGCCCGATAAAAGGTCAGAAGTATTTCGATACAACGGACAATACGGAAAGGTATTGGAATGGAACCGTCTGGGTAAAATCGGTTGATCCAACCGCTATTGATCACAATTCACTGTTGAACAGGGGCACCAATACCCATGCGGCCATTGATACCCATATTGCATCAACGGCAAATCCCCATGCAACGACCAAGGCACAGGTTAGCCTGTCAAGTGTGGATGATATCAAACAAATGCCGTTATCCTATCTGGATACAGATGCAGCTTTAACTGCCAATTCCGATGTAAAGGTGGCTAGCCAGAAAGCTACCAAGTCTTATGTTGATGGTCAGGTTGCTGCCATCCAGGGACAGATCACGGCAGGGATGGTTTACAAAGGCACGTTTGACGGAAGCCAGACGATTGTAGCCCAGGGGATCACTGCCATTCAAAAAGGCTGGTTCTGGAAAGTTACCGTTGCCGGTATAGTTTCCGGAGTGAATACGCCTTCAGGCGCTGGTGTGAGTGTAGGCGATATGGTTATCGCAAACGTCACTAAAGGCTCCGGCGTCGCAGCAGCCGACTTTGATGGTGTAGATAACACAGAATCTTCTGATCTGGTAAGGTTGGCAGGCGCTCAGACCTTGACTTCAAAAACCATCGATGCTGATTCCAACACGATCAGCAACCTTGAAACAGACAATTTCAAAGCCGGTGTTATTGATACGGATGGGGCCCTGGCAGCTAACAGTGATACAAGGCTTGCAACCCAGAAAGCAACGAAATTGTATGTGGATAACAAGACCGTCGGTACTCCCAAGAAGTTTGTGCAGATTATTACCGCCGTGGCCACTCAGACCATTACTCCAGCAGTTCATGGATGCGGAACAAATCCGATCGTGCAGGTTTTTGAAACTGTTGGCGGGAACCGTTGTGCAATTGAAGTGGACATCAGTGTGGATGCTTCAGGCGATGTAACATGGACTTCAGCAACCGTGTTTACCGGACTCATCATAATAATCGGTTAATCCCACTAAACTAAAACCGTTAGAATGCCAACGTTCAAAACAGACATAGATTTACAAACGAACCAGTTGCTTAACGCTGTGATGCACAATCTGCCTGTTATGCCCTCAAATCCATTGGAGGGGCAGATGTATTATAATACCGGTAAGAAAACAGCCTATATCTGGAACGGCAGTTACTGGGCTGTTTGGGGAGGAACGTCTGCAGGGCAGGAAATCAAACAATTCTCATTTATTATACAAAATCCAATAGGCAAAACCGGTGCTTTACTTTTTAGGTTATATCAGTCGCTGACAGTGTTAAGAATCGATTCCGTTATTACTTCCGGACTTGAGGCGAGTTTTAATATCGAACATAGAAGTACAGCAAATGTACCAGGAACAAATATCACTTCCACTGAAATAGTTGCCGTTGAAACCGGTACTGAAACTACCGTATTTGATACTTCTGATTTAATACCAGACTATTGGCTTTATATTAATATTGTTAATGTTAGTGTAACAACCGGGCTTCCTGTTGAAGGTGGAACAGGCGTGATTCCTGGTGACGGTGGAACAGTTGGGTTTTTAACAATAACGATCACCTGTATGACCATGTGATCGTAATCAAATAAATTCCTGATTATTTTAGTGATTCTTCCAATCCTTTGAATATTGGTTCGCCTTGCACCCAATCGTAATAAAGAGGTTGGATTCCGATTTTGTAAAGTCGAGTTTCAACCATCTTGGTTAATTTTCCTGGAATTACAATTCGTAACTTTACATCATTGGTTATTGGTATGCTATAGAGAATTAATTGTCCTATAGCCGAATAAATTGCATGTGTTCGAGAATTTGTTTTGACTTCGAAAAGAGTGATTATTTTACTTTTTCGATGAATAAATAGATCTCTGTTTTTATCATTTCCTACTTTAAAATTCAGCCTTTCAAGTTCTCTTGCCAATGCATTTACTACTAATCCATGGGTTCTCTTGATGATCGTTGGCCCTAGTCGATTTGAAGTAGTAGATCCTGAATGCTCATCAGAGAATTTAAAGTTTTCTAATTCTTTAAATTCATTCAATTTTCCATTCTTAACAATGTCTTTGATTCTTCTAATTTCCCAAATAAAGTCTGCAACTTGCCTTGGGAATAAATTTGAATGAAGTTCTCCAACAAGACAGAATCGATTTTCTACTTTTCCATCCAAAGCTGTTACAAATTCACCTCTAAAATTATCAACGAAAAGATTCTTGCCAACACCCGGTTGCCCTCCCCCAATTTTTCCCCTATGCAAGACCAATATGTTACCATCTGATTCTCGACCAAATGCACCCGCAGTTCTTCTATCAATACCCGTCTTAGGGAAATTAATTTCGCCAGTAAGTGAATTCATTCTATCTGCTAATGGTTGATCGACACCAAATCCATTCCAAAATCTACTATAATCACTATCGTTAAATGATAGCCATATGTTAAGATCGCTTGAATATTGGATAAAATCATGAAAATTTCCTGCCGGAAAACCAACATAAATTGGAATTCTTTGGTCAAAACTATTTTCAAGAGATTTGTGAAATTGTTTGTGAAGTCGTCCTATCTCAATAGTATCGGTAATTATTTCTATCATTTGAATGGATTTTTGGTGAATTATTCTTTTGGTATATAGCGATGGTATTAAAAGTTTCAACTAAAAAAAGGATGATCCTTTAGCTTTTCAGCAGTCTCCAGTTTCGTGACCCTGATATATTTCAGGAATGATTCAGTTGTCCGGTGTCCGGTAATTTGCATGATATCGCGCATTGGAATGCCTGACAGATAAGCGTTTGTTGCAAATGACCTTCTGACGGTATGGGTTCTGATCTCAAGCCATTTTCTAATATCGCCCGGACCCAGCTTCTGATCAAAGGCTTTTTCTCCAATCCACCGGATCGCTTCATTCGTCTTCTGTAGAGTAGGGACCTCTATTGTCCCGTACTTCTCAAGGATCTCTGATACCAAAGGCTTGACGGGTATGATAACCGGTTCATCCGTTTTCTGTGTCCGGACATACAACTTTCCATCATGAATATTTTTAATGGAAACCTTCGGCCAATCAGAATGCCTCAGCCCGGTATAGCAATTGAGAACGAAAATGTCACGGATTTTTCTCTTTGCAGGTAGATCTATTTGCATTTCGTAGAGAGCCTTAATTTCATTTTCTGTCAGGTAGACAGTATCCACGTCTACCTTGATAACCTTGAACTCTCGCTTATGATGGTCCTGGTTAGTTGTCAGTTTATCCTCAAACGCTTCGTTCATCAAACGCTTGACTCTTTTAATGTGGGCTCCAATCGTATTTGGCTTAAGGTTGATTTCCTGCAAATAATCTGTGAACTTGATATAAAAGTCCTTACCTATGGTATCAAAGTCGACCCTGAACCCAGTCTTTGTCTGAAAGGCTTCAAGGTGGTTTTTCAGACCGCCATAATGTTTTATGTGAGCTGGGTTGAACTTGTTTTTATAGCGATTCTGGAAGATTGTGATAAAGGAGATTAAAGAAACGCGTACTACCTCTTTAGCCACTTTTCTACCCATAAATACCTGGTAAGCCTCCAGTATTTGCTGGGATTTCGACGAAACTTCATCCTTCGTAAATACTGCATCAGAAGGGAATAGTTCATCATATTTATCCAGTAGAAAATTGGTGATCTCCCGAAGCCGCTTGTTAACTTCGGCAAAATCCTTGAATGGCCTGGCTTTTTGATCTTCGCTACTCCATGCATTGAGGGTGACTGACATCCCGGTTGAAAGTCTCAGCCTTGCGTGATTAAATGTGAATGATATAAGAATCAATGTCTTACCATTAGTTTCTTTATGGGGATAAAACTTTACTGATGCCATAACTTAGCTTTTTAAAAAGTTGCCTAATAAAAAATCGTTAGTCAAAATATTAGACAAATATACCATAAAAAGCTATTATTTTGCTGTAAATTCCTGTAAAAGTTAATAAAAAAAAACCAGCGTATTCGCTGGTTTCCGTGTTATCGGCCTGATTGTCAAGAGGCCTTTCGTGATCCGCCTGGGATTCGAACCCAGGACCCCCGCCTTAAAAGGGCGATGCTCTACCTACTGAGCTAGCGAATCTCCTTCTGATTTTTGAGCGTGCAAAAGTACAGGTTAAATTTTACTTTTCCAATAACGGTAGGAAATTAATAATTGATAATTGAAAATTTATAATGGATAATTAGTATTGGTTGTGGGCACGCGTTGCAAACGCGCGCCAGCCATCTTTTTCCTGAATTACCGCATTCCTGCATTGTGAATCAACTCGCCAACTCACCAACTCATCAACTCACCAGCTCGCCAACTCGCCAACTCGCCAACTCGCCAGCTCGCCAGCTATCTACAGGTACTCCAACAGGTTTCCCTTCCCTTCCCGGATGATCACAGGTTCCTCGCCGGTACAATCCACCACGGTGGAGGCAACATTTCCCCCATGACCGGAATCAACGACGATATCCACAAGGTCCCGGTATTTTTCATAGATCAGCTCGGGATCAGTTGAATATTCGATGATCTCATCCTCGTCGTGGATGGATGTGGTCATAATGGGATTGCCAAGTTTCTCGACGATTTGAAGAGGAACAAAGTGGTCGGGAATACGGATCCCTACCGTTTTCTTTTTGCTCTGGAAATAATGCGGAACATTGTTATTGGCATTCAGGATGAAGGTAAAAGGGCCGGGCAACGCTTTTCGCATCAGCCGGAAGATATGATTAGGGATGGGCCGGGTAAAGTCGGAAAGATGACTGAGGTTATGGCAGATAAAGGAAAAATTAGCATTTTCCCTTTTAATACCCTTGATCTGCGCAATCCTGTCAACCGCCTTGATCTGGGTGATATCGCATCCCAATCCATAAATCGTATCCGATGGATAGATCACCAACCCCCCGCTGTGCAGGCAATCGGTGATGATCTTAAGATGACGGTCACCGGGATTGTCGGGATGAACACGTAACAACATAATTACGAATTACGAATTGAGTTTATAAAGTTTTTAAAGTTATAAAGTAAGTTTACCCTTTTTACTCACCATGTCACCAACTCACGAGTTCACCACTTTTTTTAACTCGCCAGCTCGCCAACTCACAAACTCGCCAACTAAAAAGGGTAAGCCCCTTATATCGCACCGCTCGACCATCTTACCCTTGCTTCCTTCCGAACCTGGGGGAGTTTGACGGGAGCTGGTCGTATAAGACTTACCCCGGCGCAAAGATACAATTTTGTCGCCTTTCATCATCATTCTTCATATTTTTTTGTAAGTTTGCCTGTAATTGAACAAAAAAAAAATATCACCATGGACGAGAAAAAAAAATCAGTTTCTTCAAACGCATTAATGTACGGTTCACTTGTAGGCGGCGCTGGAATAGTATATAGCCTGATCCTTTACATTATGGACCTTTCCATGAATAGATGGTTGGGTAATGTTTCATTTCTTTTCTATATCGGAGGAATGATTCTTGGCACACTTCATTACAGAAAACTCTATCAGGACAATTTCATGACCTACTCTCAGGCCGTAGGTAGTTCCTTTCTGATCGGCTTATTTGCAGCTATTATCCTGGCTATCTATTCTTTTATTTTCTTTAAATTCATCGATCCTGGTATGATTGATAAAATTCTGGAAAGCTCCAGGAATGAAATGACAGCCAAGGCTCCACAGATGTCAGATGACGACGTTGATAAGGCATTATCCATTGCCCGTTTCTTTACAAATGCCTACGTTCTCCCCATCATGAGCATCATCATGAGCAGTTTTATTTCGATCATTATTGCCCTGATCCTTGCGATATTTTTAAAAAAGGAAGATACTACAATCAAAAGCACCAATTAACAATCATTGATGAATATTTCAGTTGTAATACCACTTTTAAACGAGGAAGAGTCACTTCCGGAACTGGCGGCATGGATCGAACGGGTGATGCTTGAAAATCATCTTTCCTACGAGGTGCTCTTTGTGGATGACGGCAGCCGCGATGGATCCTGGAAGATCATCGAAGGACTGGCTACACAGAACCCGAACCTGAAAGGGATCAAATTCCGGAGGAACTATGGCAAAGCTGCTGCCTTGAATGTGGGTTTCGGTAATGCAACCGGCGATGTGGTTATCACCATGGATGCGGATATGCAGGACAGCCCGGATGAGATACCCGGTTTGTACGAGATGATCCGGACCGGCGGGTATGACCTGGTTTCCGGATGGAAAAAGAAGAGGTATGATCCCATATCCAAAACGATTCCTACAAGATTCTACAACTGGACTACCCGGCGCATGTCGGGGATCAAACTTCACGATTTCAACTGTGGACTGAAAGCCTACAAGAACGATGTGATAAAAAGCATTGAAGTGTATGGCGAGATGCACCGGTATATCCCCGTCATAGCGAAATGGGCAGGTTTCAACCGGATAGGGGAGAAGGTGGTGGTTCACCGTAAACGGAAATACGGAAAGACGAAATACGGACTCGACCGATTCCTCAAAGGTTACCTAGACCTTCTGACGATAAATTTTACGGCACGTTTTGGGAAAAGACCCATGCATTTCTTCGGATTACTGGGGTCACTTCTCTTTATTCTGGGGTTCATCATCGCAGGCTACCTTGCCTATGAAAAATTCTTCTTGCAGGCATTCAAAATGACCGAACGCCCGCTGTTTTTCTTTGGCCTCCTTGCCATGATCCTGGGAACACAGCTTTTTGTGGCAGGCTTTCTCGGTGAGATGATTACCCGGACTGCTGCAGATAAAAACCAATACCTTGTCGAAAGAAAGCTCGGACTTTAACAAACGTAAAGTCGTGATCATTGGTTCAGCCCACCCGCTCCGGGGCGGGCTTGCAACCTACAACGAGCGGCTGGCGAAAGAGTACATTGACCAGGGCCACTACGTTACCATCTATACATTCAGCCTGCAGTATCCCGGTTTCCTGTTTCCAGGGAAAACTCAATATTCAACCGAACCTGCTCCGAAAGGCATCCCGATTAAGATCAAGATCAATTCCATCAACCCGCTGAACTGGATAAAAGTGGGGCGGCAAATCAAAAGAGAACGTCCCGACCTGGTTATCGTTAAATTCTGGATCCCTTTTATGGCGCCCTGTCTCGGCACCATCTGCAGGATCATCCGAAGAAATAAACACACCAAAATTATCTCCATCGTGGATAACCTGATCCCTCATGAAAAAAGGCCAGGCGACCTGCTTCTCATCCGTTACTGGGTCAATTCAGCAGATGGATTTATTGCCATGTCGCGTTCGGTACTTGGTGAGATCAACCAATTCCTCACCCCCAAGCCCAAGCCCACACTTTTTTGTCCTCATCCGCTCTATGATAATTTTGGCAAACCGGTATCCAAAACTGAAGCAAAAAAACACCTCGGGCTGGATTCAGGGTATTCCTATATCCTCTTCTTTGGGTTTATCCGCGATTACAAAGGGCTTGACCTTCTCCTGAAAGCATTTGCTGACGAACGGTTACGTGTATATCCCATGAAACTGCTTGTTGCCGGAGAGTTTTATACCGACATAAAACCTTATATTGATCTCATTGATCAGCTTCATCTAAGGGAGAAAGTCATCATGCATAATGAGTTTATCCCCGACAGCGCTGTATCGGATTATTTCAGTGCCTCAGATCTAGTGGTTCAGCCATATAAAAGTGCCACGCAAAGCGGCGTTACACAGATCGCCTATCATTTCAACAAACCAATGATCATCACCAATGTTGGCGGACTGGGTGAATTTGTACCCGATGGAAAAGTAGGTTATGTGGTTGAACCTTCGGTACCTGAGATTGCTTCATCCATCCTGAGATTTTTTGATGAAAAAAAGGAAGATGAATTTTCTGCCAATGCTGCTGTCGAAAAGCAGAAATATTCCTGGGATAACATGGTTAATGCGATCGAATCTCTTGTCCGATAAATAACTTTATATCTGCATAAGGAGGTATTTATGAAACATTTTTTCCTTGTCGCATTATTTCACGTGACCTTTCTGGTGCAAGGTTATTCGCAAAAAACGCTTGTTCTTCAACCCGGCCCGGAAGACGGATATGATACCTATGTGAATAGTTCGATTCCGGATGTCACATGCGGAGATTGGATTGTTATGATCGCTTGCGGGTGGACTTTTGGCGGCATAGATGGAATTGGTCGATCACTGATGCGGTTCGATCTTTCACAGATCCCAACCAGCGCCTGTATCCAGGATGCAAAGCTGAATCTTTATTATCAGGAAGGTACATTCGCACCGCAGACAGGCGAGAACGCAAGTTACCTCGAGAAGATACTTCAGCCCTGGAATGAGGCTACGACCACCTGGAATACAAAACCTGCTACTACCAGTTTCGGAAGTGTATTTATACCAAAAACATTACTGCCGGACCAGGATCTGACTAATATTGACGTTACTGATTTTGTAAAAGGCTGGGCTCTTGACCCATCGACAAATTATGGCTTTCTCCACAAACTGGCACTGGAAGTTCCTTACAATTGCGTTGTCTATCATTCCAGCGACAGCCCTGATTCGCTCAAACGCCCTAAACTAGTAATAACCTATTTCGATTGCGATGCACCTGTTGCCGGGTTTTCCTCTAGTGTTCAGCTCCCGGTTGTATTCTTCAGCGACTCATCATCCCATGCATCACTCTGGTGGTGGGATTTTGGCGATGGATACTATTCGACCGTTCAGAATCCACAACATGTCTATGAGCAGACAGGGATTTACCAGGTTTGCCTTAGGGTGCAGGATTCATGTGGTTCTGACTCAATTTGCAAGCCTGTTCATGTTTGCAGTTTCCCTGATCCTCATTTTACTTTTATCAAGGATGAAAGCATGGTATCTTTTTCTGATTCATCCTTTCAGCCGATCTCATGGTATTGGGATTTCGGGGATGGGTTTTATTCTGATCTGAAAAATCCACAGCACTATTTCAATAAGTCAGGAACCTATTATGTTTGTGAAAAGGTTACAAATGTGTGCGGCGAACAGACCTATTGTGATTCAGTGACGGTCATAGCCGCATCGGTCAATGACAATACAAATTACTGTTACCTTGATGTGTTTCCTAACCCTGCCCACGATAACATCCTGGTTTCTGTCAATGTTCAGAAGGAGGGGGTGATGAATATCGATCTATATAACCCGCAGATCCTTAAAATGTATTCATTTATCAAGGAAATCATACATGGTGAGAACAAGATTCAGTTGAATATTCCCGGTTTGCCGGCAGGATTATATTTTCTCCGGATTGAATTCGGCGAAAACAAAAGGTTGATAAAGCTGGTAATCTATTGACTTTGCTGAGGAAGATGAATTTTCTGCCAATGCTGCCGACGAAAAACTTAAATACTCATGGAAAAGAATGACAGAAGCAATAGATGAAATAGCGTTACGCGTAACGAAATTATCCATTATCAATTATCAATTAATCCAGCATCCAGCATCAAGAAACCAGAAACCATGATCATTAGAAGTAAAGCCCCATTGCGCCTGGGCCTTGCCGGTGGCGGAACCGACGTAGCACCCTATTCAGAGTTGTTCGGTGGCACGATCCTCAATGCAACCATCAGCATGTATGCTTATGCGACCATCGTTCCCAGGGATGACAACAAGATCGTCCTGAATTCTGTCGATAAAAATGAGAACTATACCTTCGACAGTGCTACCATTTTGCCTATCGACGGAAAACTTGACCTGGTGAAGGGGATCTACAACCGGGTCATAAAAGATTTTGTAAAAAAGCCGCTATCGTTTGAGCTCACAACTTATGTGGATGCTCCTCCGGGATCTGGGCTCGGAACCTCATCTACCCTGGTTGTTGCAATCCTTGGCGCCTTTGCCGAATGGCTGGGTTTGCCACTGGGGGAATATGACCTGGCCCATCTTGCTTACGAGATCGAACGGATCGACCTGGGCATGGCAGGAGGGAAGCAGGATCAATATGCAGCTACTTTCGGCGGCGTAAATTTTATGGAATTCTCGAAGGAAGATAAGGTTATTGTGAACCCGCTGCGGATCCATGAAAAGTACCTGGATGAACTGGCGCATAACCTGATCCTCTACCACACCGAGACCAGCCGGCTATCGTCTATCATCATTGAACAACAATCAAAAAATGTAACTGACAGGAATGAGAAAACAATAGAGGCAATGCACAAGCTGAAAGAACAGGCCGTGATGATGAAGGAAGCATTGCTGAAGGGAGAACTGGGAAAGATCGGCGAGATCCTTGATTTTGGATGGCAGTTCAAAAAGAATATGGCGGCAGGGATCACTAATCCTTTCATCGATAATATATACACAACAGCCATGCAGCATGGAGCCACAGGAGGAAAGATCTCCGGTGCAGGCGGTGGCGGATTTATGTTCTTCTATTGTCCCGGAACCAGCCGTTCAGGCGTGATCGAAGCGCTGAAGAAGTTTGGAGGACAAGCGAAGCGCTATGAATTTACGAGCAAGGGACTTTCGACATGGACACTTTAATAGCTGGTGAACTGGTGAACTCGTGAGCTGGTGAGTAAAAATAAATAGCGAAATTTGTGAGATATGAGATGTGGGATGTGAGATGATGTAATTATTCATTTGAACTTACTCTGTGACTTTGTGACTCTGTGACTTTGTAACTTTAATTGTCAATTATCAATTTTCAATTGTCAATTACACTTATAGCTTATATTTGTAGAAAATATTTTTGATGAGAATTACTGAAGCCATTAATGAATCCATTCTTGTAAAGCAACGCATATTGGCCGATGCACGCCTGATCGAGGTGATCCGTGAGGTTGCAGATACCTGTACTGAAACTTTCTGTGATGGCAACAAGGTTCTCTTCTGCGGTAATGGCGGGAGTGCCGCCGATGCACAGCACCTCGCTGCCGAGTTTTCCGGCCGGTTCAATTACGACCGGGAACCTCTTCCTTCTGAGGCCTTGCATGTAAATACTTCCTATCTTACTGCAGTGGCAAATGATTATTCATTTGAGGAAGTCTATTCCCGCATGTTGCGGGGGATCGGAAATGAAGGAGATGTGCTCATTGCAATTTCCACTTCAGGAAATTCCGGAAATATCATCCGTGCCCTCGAAACGGCCCGCGAATTGGGGATCATTACGGTTGGCCTGACAGGAGCAACAGGCGGTAAAATGAAGGATCTCTGTGATTTCCTGGTCAATGTTCCATCCACGGAAACGCCAAGGATACAGGAATCCCACATCATGATCGGGCACATCATTTGCGAATACGTTGAATCGACGATCTTTCCTAAATAATCTGAATATTGGAAGCAATAATTCTTGCAGGTGGCTTTGGAACACGGCTGCAGAAGGTGGTAAATGACCTGCCAAAATCCATGGCTTTGATCAATGATAAGCCTTTTCTGGAATATCTGCTGAACTTTCTGACCGGACAGGGAATTCAGAAAGTCATCCTATCGGTTGGCTACAAACAGGAAATGATCCGGGAGCATTTTAAAGATCACTACAAGCATCTTGTCATTTCCTATGCGATTGAAGAAGAACCGCTGGGAACAGGTGGCGGTATTCTGAATGCGCTTGAACAGGTGGAAGGAGAGTCTGCTTTTGCTATGAACGGCGACAGCATGTTCCGTATCGACCTGCTGGCAATGCAGCATCTGCACGAGAAGACAGCGGCTGATTTGACGATGGCACTCCGATACCTGGATGATACATCCCGTTTCGGAACTGTCAGAATCGATGCTGAAAAACGGGTAACGGGATTTCATGAAAAAAATGAGGATTCCGAACCGGGCTATATCAATGGAGGGATCTACCTGATCAACAAAAATTTCCTGACATCCTTTTCTTTTGGAAAGAAATTCTCCATTGAAAAAGATTGTTTTGAAAAATGTTATATGGAATCTAGAATCTTTGGTTACCCTGCAAAGGGATATTTCCTGGATATCGGGATCCCTGAGGATTACATGACTGCACAGGATGAATTTAAGCGATTTGAAGATTGATTACAGCTGGACTCTATTCCTCGACCGGGATGGCGTGGTCAATACACGGGTCCTGGGAGGGTATGTGCAGAAGTGGGAGCAGTTCGAATTTCTTCCGGGCTTTTTGGAAGCCCTGAAGATCCTTTCATCGGAATTTTCCCGGATCATCATTGTAAGCAACCAGCAGGGTATCGGAAAAGGCCTGATGACAGAGGATGAACTTGAAATTCTTCACCGGAAAATGATCACTGAAATTGAACGGAATGGTGGAAGGATTGATCGTATCTATCATAGCCCTCATCTTGAAAAGGAAGGCTCTGTAAAACGAAAACCCAATGTGGGCATGGCCCTCATGGCCAGAAAAGAGTTTCCGGGAATCAACTTTAAACGATCCGTGATGGTGGGCGATTCCATTTCAGATATGATCTTCGGCAAACGGTTGAATATGGTAAATGTCTTCCTATCCGAAGATATCAACCAGGCAAGGAAAAGCCACCAATGCATTGATTTTGTTTTCCCTGACCTGATCTCCTTTGCGGAAGCAGTTTCGGGGATGAAAATAAATTAGGAACCGATTATCTGAACCGCGTGAATCCTGTAACCATCCTCATCACTTTTCTTGCCTACACCGTACTGTTGTTTCTCGTTACCTGGATCACGGCCAGGAGAGCCACGAACCGCACTTTTTTCATCGGCAATAAAGCCTCTCCCTGGTTTGTGGTAGCTTACGGCATGATCGGGGCTTCGATGTCGGGTGTCACGTTTATGTCTGTCCCTGGTTGGGTTGGTTCCACGCAATTCTCCTATATGATGCTGGTGGTGGGCTACATATTCGGATATACCGTTATTGCAACGGTGCTGATGCCACTGTACTACCGCCTCAACCTTACGTCGATCTATTCTTACCTTGAAACCCGCTTTGGGTTCTGGTCGTACAAGTCGGGCGCTTTTTATTTTATCCTTTCAAGGGTGATCGGGGCTTCATTCCGGATGTTCCTTATCGTCAATGTTCTCCAGGTATTCGTGTTTGATACCTGGAATATACCCTTCGGCGTGACCGTCCTGATCTTTATTATCCTGATCCTTCTTTATACTTTTAAGGGAGGTATTAAAACCATCATCTGGACCGACACGATCCAGACAACCTTTATGCTCCTGGCGCTTGTATTTTCCATCGGGTTCATCATACAGCACCTGGGAAGTTCCCTTCCTGCCATGTCGGCAGATGTGATTCATAGCGCCTATTCGAAAATGGTTTTCAGCGACTGGCACGATAAGCGGTTTATACTGAAACAATTGCTTAGCGGGGCATTCATCGCGATCGTGATGACCGGGCTCGACCAGGAGATGATGCAAAAAAACCTCAGCATCAGAAGTCTGAAAGATGCCCAGAAGAATATGTTCACTTTTACCGGGATCATGGTATTTGTGAACTTCGTCATCCTTTTCCTCGGGGCTGTCCTTTTTATTTATACCGACCGTGTCGGAATAAAAGTTCCTGCACGAACGGATGACCTCTTTCCGATGATCGCAATCCAGTACCTCGGTCCTGTTGCCGGGATGGTTTTTCTGGTCGGGCTGATATCAGCAGCTTACCCAAGCGCCGATGGAGCGTTGACTTCCCTGACCACCTGTTTCAGTATTGACTTCCTTGGGCTTGATAAACGGACTGATCTTGATGAAAGACAAAAGAAACGGGTCCGGTATTTGGTTCATATCAGCTTTGCCATTATTTTACTGATGGTCATCGTGGTCTTCAGGGCGATTAACGACAGAGCCGTGATCGATAAGTTGTTTACGATCGCAGGGTACACTTATGGGCCGTTGCTCGGTTTGTATGCATTCGGACTGTTTATGCCTTACAACGTGAAAGACCGCTGGGTGCCGGCTGTAGTAATCGCTTCACCGGTACTCTGTTATTTTCTCAGCAGTTATTCGGATGTACTTTTCGGAGGCTACAAATTCGGTTTTGAATTACTGCTTGTTAACGGAATTATTACATTTGCAGGGTTGTTCCTTTTAAGAGTGAAGAGTATAAAGTTTTAAGTGTTAAGGGAAAAGCGAACAGCGAACAGCGAATAAAAAGTCAACAATAAAATACCAATCCTTATGCGTAAAATTTTCTTTGCATTTCTTATCATCCTTTCAGGATTTTTCCTGAATCCGGGATTTTCCCAGATCAATGTTTTCCATATTGATAATAATTCTACTCCTTCGGGGAAGGAAGGTGTATTTTATTCGCTTCCACGAACGGTGATCAGAATCGATGTGAACATCGACCGGATCGAAAATTACAAAGGGCCCTATTCTGAGTATGCCCTGAAATATCTCGGATTAAAGAATGTGGTGATGGCCAATTCGGTGGAATACAAGATCACCGGCATGAAGGTCACCACCTCTCAGCAACCGGATCCCGACCAGTATTACTTCCTTGAACTTGCAGGAAAACTGTCAAAGGATGAGCAGGCCGGACTATTGTCATTTACCGAATCAGGGCTGATTCTTGGTACTATTCCGGAACGTATTGACACGCTTGCCAAAGAGGAAAAGATCATCAACAAGGAAGAGCCTGGGTTGGCAACAGAGAAGGATGTCTTTCCTGAAGTGTTTAAATATTCTGCGGACGTGAATTTTTTTGAAAAAGTGGATACCATCATCCGCAAGGTGAACATTGATACGATGACATTGGAGCGCCAGTACCTGAAAAGGACCGTAGTGGAAAAACCACCGGAACAAAAGGCGAAAGAGGCATCGGATTACATTGTTAAGATCAAAGATAACCGCTTCAACCTCATCAGTGGTTTCCAGGAGGTGAATTACAACAAGGAAACCCTCGAATATATGGATTCCCAATTAAAGCAGATGGAGAAGGAATACCTGAAACTTTTCACCGGGATCAGCCTTCATAAAACCCTGACTTTTTCATTTGTTTACACTCCCAACCCAAATCAGGTCAATACAGAAGTGCCCATCTTCAAATACATGAAATCAAAAGGTATGATGGAACTCGATGAACCTGGCGGAAAGATTGTCACCATCAAGGTCCAGCGGTCGGGAACCACCAGTACCGTTGCCAGTTATCTTAAGAGGGGAGGCGATGCCAACAAAGTTCATGGTTTTTATTACCGTATTCCCGAACTGGCAAGGGTAACTGTAAAAGTGGATGACAACCTGACCGAAGAAACCCAATGCCTGGTTAGCCAGCTCGGTATTGTTTCCTTCCTTCCCTCAAACAAATGGAAGGTGCAGTTCTACAAGGGAACCGGAGGAATCAAAGGGATGTCGCTCGAATAATCAGAGCGCCCGTTCAGATTTACGATTGGACGATTTACGAGTTTAGATTTAATGGGATTTACGATCTGCGATTTATTTCCTGAACAATCGTAAATCAACAAATCGTAATTAATTACAGTGCTTTTCTAATCCTTATAAGCTTCTTCAACAGTTCTTCCAGCAGGTCGAGCCTGAGCATGTTAGCGCCATCGGATTTTGCGGCGGCAGGGTGCGGGTGCGTTTCGATGAAGATTCCGTCGGCACCGCAGGCAATGGCCGCTTTCGCAATGGTCTCGATCAGTTCGGGATGCCCACCGGTTATGCCGGCCGATTGGTTGGGTTGTTGAAGCGAATGCGTCACATCCATGACAACCGGAACTTTCAATCGTTGCATCTCCGGGATGTTCCGGAAGTCAACCACAAGGTCCTGGTATCCGTATGAGTTTCCCCTTTCGGTTAGGATCACCTTCTTGTTTCCTGCATAGTTGATCTTCTCAATGGCAAACTTCATGGAAGATGCAGAAGCAAACTGTCCCTTCTTGATATTGATCACCTTTTCCGTTTTCCCGGCGGCGATCAGCAATTCGGTCTGCCGGCAAAGGAATGCAGGGATCTGGAGCACATCCACATACAAGGCTGCCCGGATGGCTTCTTCTTCCGTATGAATATCGGTCAGCGTAGGAATGTTAAGATGCTCTCCCACTTTTCGGATCACTTCAAGGGCTTTTTTATCCCCTATACCCGCAAAGGAATCGACCCTCGACCGGTTGGCTTTTTTATAGGAAGCCTTGAAAATGAAGGGAATCTCAAGCGATTCCGTGATCCTGAATATCTTCTCAGCGATCTCCATGGGCATTTTTTCATCTTCCACAACACAAGGACCGGCAATCAGGAAGAAATTACCTTTTGTCTTGTGATTAAGTTTTGGAACCTCTGGTAACATGATAATTGATAATTGAAAATGGATAATTGATAGTTGATAATTGATAATTTTTTCGCTATTTCGCTACTTTTTAACTCGCCAGCTCGCCAGCTCACCAACTCGCCAGCTAATTAATATCCGTACTTCTTCTTCCACAAAGCTTTCAGCCTTGCCCTGAGTTCGTTTTCGCGCGCATTATCCTGCGGGTCATAGAACTTTTTACCGGACAGCTTCTCAGGAAGGAATTCCAGATCCACAAAGTTGTTCTCGTAGTCATGAGCATATTTATAGTCTTTCCCATAACCGATATTCTTCATTAGTTTGGTGGGTGCATTCCGGATGGGTAGCGGAACCGGTTGATCTCCCATTTCGCGGAAGGCTTTCTGTGCACTCCGGATGGCTTTGTAGGAAGCATTGCTCTTAACCGAACAGGCAAGGTAGATCGCGGTTTGTGAAAGGATCAGGTCACATTCGGGATAGCCGATCACATTCACGGCCTGTAAGCAGGCATTGGCCAACAAAAGCGCATTCGGGTTCGCATTGCCAATGTCTTCTGAAGCCAGGATAACCATCCGCCGTGCGATGAAAAGAGGGTCTTCGCCTGACTCGACCATCCTGGCCAGCCAGTAGACCGCAGCATTCGGATCGCTTCCGCGCATGGATTTGATAAAGGCTGAGATCACGTCGTAATGCATTTCACCGCCTTTATCATACATGGCCAGGTTTTGCTGGATGATCTTGACGGTAGATTCATTGGTGATGATGATCTCTTTTGTTTTTTTGCTTTCAGTATTCACAATGAGTTCGAGGGCGTTGAAGAGTTTCCTTGCATCACCACCGGAAAGGCGCATCAGGGCTTCTGTTTCTTCAATACGGATCTTGATCCCTGAATTTTTTTCCAGACTTTTTTTTCCAAGATCCAGCAGTTTTAAAAGATGTTCCTCTTCGAGGGATTTCAGGATATAGATCTGGCAACGGGACAGCAAGGGAGAGATTACCTCGAAGGAAGGATTCTCTGTGGTGGCCCCGATGAATGTAACGATGCCTTTTTCAACAGCCCCAAGCAATGCGTCTTGCTGGGATTTACTGAACCGGTGAATCTCATCAATAAAGAGAAAAGGACTTTCCCCGCTTTCTTTGGCTTTTGCAATCACCTCCCTGACTTCTTTAACTCCTGAACTGACGGCACTGAGGGTAAAAAATGAACGCTTTAGCTGCTGTGATATAATGTAGGCAAGCGTGGTTTTTCCTACACCAGGTGGCCCCCACAGGATCATGGAAGGAACATTCGCGGATTCGATCGCCTTGTATAGTATGGCATCCTTACCCACAAGATGTTCCTGCCCGATGTATTCATCAAGGCTGGAGGGACGCAACTGTTCGGCAAGGGGAATGACCATTATAATTACGAATTATGAATTAGGAATTTAAACCAAAGTTACGAAAATAAAGGGTTTGGCATTGCATTACTGATATCTGATATTGGCTTAATATCAAAGATTTATAAAAACAAACCTTTCCGCGACTGTTAATAACATCCGATTTGAGAAAAAAAATGAATTTTATTTGCCTGATAATGAGTGCCCTGAATCAAATGTTAAAAAATGTTAAAAAATAGTGGTTAAATTATTTGGAAGCTATGGTTGAATTGATTTATCTTTGCATGAATTTAAAAATCAATAAACAAATGAAAAAACTCGCAACATTATTAGTTATCGGTGCAGTAGCTCTCATGTATAGCTGCGGCCCAAGCGCAAAAGAATTAGAAGAAAAAAGAATTGCTGACTCTATCAGGGTTGCTGACTCATTAGCAATGGTACAGGCAGAACAACAGAGAATTGCTGACTCTATCGCTAAGGTTCAGGAAGAAAAGAGAAAAGCAGATTCTATCGCACATCAGGATTCAATCACAAAGAAACTGATCAAGCCTGCTAAGAAAGTTAAGGAAGTAAAGAAAAGCAAAACCAAGATCAAGTAATCTTTCGATTGAACAAACAAAAAACCCCGCAACAGCGGGGTTTTTTGTTTTACAGACTTTTGATCTCCGTGATCAGCTTCTGCATCGTCGACTTTGCATCGCCGAAAAGCATCCTTGTTTTAGGATGATAAAACAGCTTGTTTTCGATGGCAGCATAGCCTTTAGCCATGCTTCTTTTCATCACGATCACATTTTTTGCATTCCATGCCTGGATTACGGGCATTCCTGCGATCGGGCTGGAAGGATCATCTTCGGCCGCAGGGTTGACTACGTCATTGGCGCCAACCACAATTACCACATCAGTATTGCCCATCTCGTTGTTGGCATCTTCCATTTCCATTAATTTTTCATAAGGAACATCGGCTTCCGCCAGCAATACATTCATGTGGCCGGGCATCCTGCCGGCAACCGGATGGATCCCGTATTTGACTATCACGCCTTTTGAAGAAAGAAGCACATCCAGTTCATGGCAAAGATGCTGTGCCTGGGCAACGGCCAATCCATACCCGGGAACAATAAATACTTTCTGTGAATAGCTCAGAAGAATTGCCGCATCACTCAGGGTGATCTCCTTGACCGTTAGATCGCCCAACTGTGTACCGGCTGCTGCACTGCCACCGAAAGCACCTATGATCACGTTCAGCAGCGAACGGTTCATGGCTTTGCACATCAGGATCGTCAGGATGGTTCCGGATGAACCGACAAGGATACCCCCTGTAAGCATGGCCTGGTTGTGATAAAGAAACCCGCCCATGGCGGCGGCGACTCCCGTAAAGGAGTTCAGCAGGGAAATAACAACAGGCATGTCTGCTCCACCGATCGGCAACACGAAGGTTACCCCGTAAACCAGCGCCAGGAAGGCAAGTGTATAAATCATCCAGGTTTCCCCGGCAACCGGCTGCCTGAACATGATAAATACCACAAACCCGAGGAGAAGAAATAGAAAACTAAGGTTAATGTACCTTAATACCGGGCTTTTAAAATCCCCGATCCGTTCATCCAGTTTCCCGAATGCGATCATACTCCCGGCGAAGGAAACACCTCCGATCATCAACCCCAGCAGGATCGCCAGCGCTTCTCCGTTGAGCATGTTATGGGCTGGCAGAATTGAAAGGGCCGTTTGCATCTTCGGAAATTCCATCATGGAGATCAATGCCGCGCAGGCACCGCCCATACCATTGAAAAGCGAAACCATCTGTGGCATCGCCGTCATTTTTACCTTTTTTGCGGCAAACCATCCAACGAAAGTTCCGATGAACAGGGCGACAAGGATAAACGGGATATTGTGAATTCCTTCGTAATTACCTTTTCCCACTAAAGATTTATGAAACAGGATGGTACACAGGATGGCAAGTCCCATGCCTGCGGCTGCCCATAGGTTCCCGCTGCGGGCCGTATCCGGATGGCTGAGCTTTTTCAAGCCGAGTACAAAAAGAACGGATGCAAGGATATAAGAAATCTCAAGAATTGAGATGGTTTCTGAAAATTCAAAGTGACGGGTCAGCGGTATAATCGTATCCATAGGTCCTTATTTTTGATTTTTCTTTTTCCTGAACATTTCAAGCATGCGGTCTGTCACAACAAAGCCGCCAACAACATTCAAAGTGCCAAGCACCACTGCAATGAATCCAAGAATCATAGGCAACAGGTCCCTGGCATGTCCCATGACGATGATCGCACCGATAATTACAACACCATGAATGGCATTTGCCCCCGACATCAGCGGCGTATGAAGAACAGACGGAACATGGGAGATGACCTCTATCCCAAGGAAAACAGAGAGAATGATAACAAAGATCGCCTCCCGGTACAACAGGAAAAAACTTAATATTTCAGTCATAAGTATAATATTTTAATGTTGAATCAAGGCTTTCACCCGCTCATTGATGATTTCTTTGTTGTGTGTGACGCAGGTTCCTTTCACGATATCATCCTCCCAGTTGATCCTGAATCCTTCGGTAGGTGAGATCATGAGCTTCAGGAAGTTGAAAACATTTTTCCCGAACATCTTACTTGCATCATAGGGCATATCGATGGCAAGGAAGGAATTGCCGATAATCGTTATGCCATGGATAAAAACGGTTTCCCCGTCTTTTGTTAGCTCACAGTTTCCTCCCGAACTGGCTGCGATATCGATGATCACAGATCCTGGTTTCATGGCTTCAACGGTTTCCTTTTTCAGGAGGAGAGGCGCTTTTTTTCCAGGGATCTGGGCTGTACATATGATCACATCGGATTTCACTGCATGATCATGGATGGCCTGTGCCTGCCGGTTTTTGAATTCTTCAGTCTGTTCAACGGCATATCCCCCGGCCGATTTTTCGTCCCTGGCACCTTCCACATCGATGAACTTACCTCCAAGGCCCATCACTTCTTCCTTAACGGCAGCCCTGACATCAAAAACTTCCACCACACCGCCCAGCTTCCTGCTGGTTGCCAGTGACTGGAGCCCGGCAACACCCGCACCGAGGATCAATACCTTGGCCGGAGTAATTGTCCCGGCAGCGGTCATGAACATGGGGAAAAACTTCGGCAACGTATTCGCGGCCGTCAGAACTGCTTTATATCCATTTACTGTTGCCATGGAGGATAAAATGTCCATGGCTTGTGCCCGTGAAGTTCGCGGAATGATATCCAGGCTGAATCCTGTCACATCGGCGGCGGCAAGTTTTTTCACGGTTTCATGGTCGACCAAGGGGTTCAGGACACCCAGAAAGATCTGTCCCGGTTTCATCCACCCCAATTCTTCCACAGTTGGAGGATTGATCTTCACAATCATGCCGGATCCATTGAATACCTCTTGTTTTGAATGGATCGTAGCGCCTGCTGCCCTATATTCTTCATTGGAGGCAAAGGAGCGTTCACCGGCATCCTTTTCGACCATCACGGGAACATTCAATTTAACAAGGGCAGCAACTACTTCCGGCAACAAGGCAACCCTGCGTTCAATTCCCGATTCTTTGATTAAACCAATATTCATGCAGTAAGATTTTTACGAGTTAAAATAATTTACAGGGATATCTTCGTATTTCAGTCTTTAAATCCAATGGTAAGATGGGTTCCATCGCAAAGAGGTTTTTTGTGGGAGGCCCCGCAACGGCAGATCGCTGCTTTTTCTGTTTCAAGGTGGATCTTTTTCCTGCTTGGATCACGGAGGATAAAATTACCAGAGATAATGGCCGGCCCGTCTTTTAGTATCTGGATCCGTGCAAATTTGGGAGTCTTTTTCGATTTCTTACGGGCTTTCCTCAACGAAAAATTAGCATTTTTCAGGTAGAGAAGTGCACGCGAAGGACATGTATCAATGGTTTTCATGATCTCTTTTGAAGAAGCGCCGCGGATGTTAACCCAAGGGCGTTCCGACGAATCGAAAACTCCCGGTAATCCTATTAGGCAATTGGCAGAGTGGATACAAAGCTCCGGGCGCCAGAAAACCGTGATCTCATCATTGGAGTATGACTTCGATCTGCCCTTACTTTGCTTCATCTCTTCCAATTCAATTTTTGTGACCTTATTTGACATTACACTTGTTTTAATTTTCCGTAAAGTTATAAATTAAATTAACTTTGAATCACGCAATAACGCGGTTTTTCATTATGCCAAAAATCCCATTATCCTCTGATCCTTATCCTTATAAAAATAATGAACTGGATGAACATTCAGTTGACCCTGATCCTTTTCGCCAATTCTCTGCCTGGTTCAGGAATGCTGTGGATTCGGGCGTATCAGAGCCGGAAGCCATGTTCCTTGCAACTACCGGTGAAAACGGAATCACATCGGGGCGTGTTGTGCTTTTAAAGGGATTTGATCCCAAAGGGTTTGTATTCTTTACGAATTACAATAGCAGGAAAGGAGCTGAAATTGCGGTCAACCCTTTCGTTGCAATTGCATTTCACTGGAAAGAAATAGAACGTCAGGTGAGGATAACCGGGAAAGTGCATACAGTCTCCGAAGCCGAATCGGATGAATATTTCTCTTCACGTCCCCTGGAAAGCCAGATCAGCGCAATGATCTCTTCACAGAGTATGGTCATCCCGGGTAGGAAAACCCTTGAGGAAAAATTTGATGAAATGAAACACATGATCACCGGGCATGAACTCAAAAGACCAGCAAACTGGGGAGGCTTCAGAGTCATCCCTTCCACATTTGAGTTCTGGCAAGCCCGGATTCACCGGCTTCACGACAGGATCCAGTACCGTTTGGTGAAAGAAAAGTGGATCATCGAAAGACTTGCTCCATAGAAAATTATTTTTTCCCCTTTTTAACTGTTGTTTCCTTCAGGGATGAAAATTTAAAAGAAAATCCCTGCAATACTTCGGCTTTTAAACCGATTGTTGAGCAGGGATTGGGGTTAGCCTTCCCAATGACTAACCCGGGTTTCGGAAATTTCCGTTTAATGAACTTAGTCCTGTTGGAAACTGAATTTTACTTTGTAGTATTGATTATATGGATAAACAAAATCCTTGCAGGGAACTTTGATAATCTTCTCTTTTACATAATTGGCGGCTTCATCATTGGTACCCTTGAGCTTTTTAATATCAATGGTTCCGTCATCCCTGACAGTAAACAGGACTTCAACTTCCCCGCTTGTAGGGATAGTCGTCAGGTCTTCCGGGTTCTGGACTGCCTGGATGAACTTTTGACGGATGTTCTTTGCACTGATGGCTGCAGGACTTTCAGCATAGGATGAGAATGTGGAAATGAACCCAACCAGTAAAGTAATTACAATGATGCGTGTTACATTTATCGTTTTCATGTTTTTTTTTTTATTAATGAACATTTATTGAATGAATCGTCTGAAAAAAATAAAAATATTTCTGCCTATGATGGAAATTGAATCAGCTAGCCTCCATCAACATCAGATCAGTTTAAAATGACCGGAACAGAAATAATGAGACAACAACCTTGATCAGGAAGAACCCGAGGATGTTATTTGTCATCATCTTGATTTTAATTTTATTTAGACCGGATAAAAATAATACCAAATGGACCTTTTTCCAACAATTCTCGATCATCCATTTGAAAGTACGGGTGAAAGCATATAATTCTCCGGTAAAACAGGTGTCGGTTTTTCAATTTGTTTTACCGGTTATTATCCTGCATTCATCTAATAAGAAGAACGGACACATTGAAAATCCGGGAAATTCCCTACATTTACAAGATCCTTTTCAAACCAACACAAACGCTTCAAAAACATTCATCCATGAAAAAAATCATTTTTCTGTTAACGATTATGACCATCGTATCTTTTTCGGCCTGCAAACAGACCAAAGAGGTGAAGAATCCTTTTTTCACCGAGTACTCGACACCTTTCCAGGTACCTCCGTTTGATAAAATCGACTCGACGGATTACATGCCGGCATACATTGAAGGCATGAAACAACAGATGGCGGAAATCGATGAAATTCTGAACAATTCAAAGGAATCCGATTTTGAGAATACCATTCTGGCATTTGATAAATCCGGCAAACTGTTTACGAAGGTCAGTAAGGTCTTCAACCAGTTGAATGAAGCGAACACAACACTACAGATGCAGGATATTGCCAGGAAACTCAGCCCGATGCTTTCGAAGCACAGGGATGACATCGCCATGAATGAGAAATTATTCAAAAGGATCAAGGCTGTTTATGAAAAGCGTTCGCAGATGAAGTTGGATGATCAGCAGATCCGCGTTGTGGAGAAATATTACCGCGATTTTGTGCGAATGGGTGCTGATCTTCCCAAAGATAAACAGGATACCTTGCGGAAACTGAATGAACGGATTTCTCTCCTGACCTTGAAATTCGGTGAGAATCTCCTGGCAGAAACCAATAAGAACTTTAAACTGGTTATCGATGATAAAAAAGACCTGGACGGCTTGCCGCAGGGCGTGATCGATGGCGCTGCCGAAACAGCCAAGACAGCCGGGATGGAAGGCAAGTGGATATTCACACTGGCAAAGCCCAGCATGATTCCTTTCCTGCAGTATGCCAAAAACCGTGACTTGCGTGAAAAGATCTACCGTGGATATTTTATGCGCGGAAATAATGGGAATAAAAATGATAATAAAGAGATTGTTGCACAGATCGTGAAAGTGAGGGCACGCCAGGCTGCATTGCTGGGTTATAAGAGTTATGCTGGCTATGTTATTGATGAAAACATGGCGAAAACGCCCGAAGCCGTTGACGCTTTCCTCATGAAACTCTGGAATGCAGCCCTGCCGGTTGCGAAGAAAGAGGTGAAGGAAATGCAGAAGATCATCGATCGTGAAGGTGGAAAATTCAAACTCCAGTCGTGGGATTGGTGGTATTATGCAGAAAAAGTGAGAAAAGAAAAATACGACCTGGATGAAAATGAACTGAAGCCCTATTTCAGCCTTTCAAATGTTCGTGACGGGATGTTTCATGTAGCCAATAAACTTTACGGCATCACCTTTATCAAACGTACCGACCTGCCTGTTTTCCAGAAGGATGTTGAGACATATGAAGTGAAGGAAGCAGATGGAAAAGCCCTGGGTATTCTCTATCTGGATTATTATCCGCGGGAATCGAAACGCAATGGGGCATGGTGTACCGACTTCCGTTCATCAGGTTATCAGGACGGGAAAAAAGTAGATGCCATAGAATCGGTGACCTATAATCTATCGACACCCACTGCAAATGCGCCTGCATTGTTGACCTGGGATGATGTGACCACCATGTTCCATGAATTTGGGCACAGCTTGCACGGATTGTTCATCGAAGGAAAATATGACCGGACGGCAGGCAATGTTCCCATGGACTATGTTGAGTTGCCTTCACAGGTCATGGAAAACTGGGCAGGTGAACCGGAAGTCCTGAAGTTTTATGCCAAGCATTATAAGACGGGTGAAGTAATTCCGGATAAACTGATCGAAAAAATCGTGAAAAGCGGCTTGTTCAACCAGGGGTTCATCACGGTTGAATACCTTGCAGCATCTCTATTAGATATGAATTATCATAACCTCACGACACCGAAAGACATCGATATACTGGCATTTGAAAAGAAAGCCATGGATAGCATCGGCCTCATCGAAGAGATAATCCCACGGTACCGTTCAACCTATTTTTCACATATTTTCAGTGGAGAATACGCTGCCGGATATTATGTTTACATCTGGGCTGCCGTGCTGGATGCTGATGCCTTCAATGCCTTTAAGGAATCGGGCGATATTTATAACCATGACCTCGCCGTTAAATTCAGGAAATACTGCCTGGCCGAATCCGGCAATGATGAAGGAATGATTCAGTATAAGAAGTTCAGGGGAAAGGAGCCATCCATCGACCCGCTGCTTAGGAGGAGGGGATTAAAGTAATCCTGGTTTGGGTTTTTAATGAGTAATGAGTAATTCCATGATTAATAATTATAAAATTATTCATTCCTCATTTTATTCATTCTTAATTCTTCATTTTTAATTTCCTTCTTTCTTGTTTCGGGTGCTGATCCCAAAGGGAAGATAGATAGTGCAGAATCTCGAATCACTGGGATCGGAATTGACAGAGAAGCTAAAACGTGTCATTGAGTCTTTATAACAGGCTCTTTGCGGCTTACAATATTTTGGGTTCTGCAAATAAATGTGATGGGTTGACCATCATTGTTTAATGAATTTGCGACCAAAAGTGCCGTCCTGTGAAGTAATCCGGAGGAAGTATTCACCGGCATGAAAGGTTGTAACATCCATGGAAACGGGAAAATGCTGGTTTATCATGGTCTTTCTGATAATCAGTTTCCCTTGAAGGTCAAGAATATCGATATAATCGGCAGTGAAATCACGATTTTTAAGGTCAATAATCAGATTGTTTTGGGTGACAGGATTAGGAAAGACCAACAATCCTGATAAGGCAGATTGACCTTGCATACCAATAGTTCCCCCGACAAACGAAAGGTTATCGATGTAAAGGTAACTCCCGTTAACAGGAATGCTGCCGCTGGCCGATAAAATAATCATTGCGGTATCGGGGATATCAGAATTAGAATAGGATAGGGGTAGGGAGAAGTTTCTCCAGCTCATCACCATCCCTGATAATGGATTCACAACCTGTCCTATGGTGTCACGTCTATTCAGTCCGGCATCCCATTTTGTAAGACATACAGCAATGTATCCCTGATCAGAACCACCAGCCATAAATTGCCATGATCCATCCAATTCAGCCGGTCGGTCGGTATAAGCAAACCCTGAAACGGACTGAAATGTTGTGGTATTCAGTACGCCGCTCACCGCGATCCCGGGCTGTACACCCATCCCTGAAATTGTTTTAGAGACCAGCTTAAGGTAAGCTGTTCCGGGGTTTCCCGGTGAACCTTTCACGCAGGTATAAATCCCTGTCGTAGTGGTGACCGCGTTTAAGTTTCCCCAATTGTCGGGAGTGCTGTAATTGCCCATATTGGTCCAGTTTTCAAAACCATTGTTGGGAATCTGAGAAAATATTGAATTGCCAATGGCTATGAAAATGAATAATAAGATAATCCTTGTTTTCATTTGAATAAGTATGGGGTGAATTTTGTTTCTAAAGCAGTCCTGAAAATATTCTTACTAATAGGCTGCAAACATAGTTAGTAAAAGATCCTCCTATTCAAGATTGAATCTAAATAATTTTATTATCTTTTCCTGGGTTGATGGATATGCCAGGTAAGATTGCATCATCTTACATTTATGGCTCTTTTGTGAAATCCTCCTTGGAAATTAACCTGATCTCTTCTTTTTTGGTTTTTATCAATGCTTTATTGAGTCCGGGAAGCTCATTTGTTTTAAAATCAGAAATTGTCGTACTGATTTTATCAATCTCTTTTGACAGGTCGTTCAGACCATTAAGCTGAGTATCAGTTGGTTTTCCCCTGTAACTAAGGATCGAGCCATAAAGAAATCCGATCTTTTCTCTTAACCGTTCTTCCCCGACCACTTTCCCTTCTTTTACTACCACCATCTTTAGATGAAGGCTATCCATTATGACTTCCACGTTATAAAGTTGTTTTGAAAGCGATTTGGAAACACCTCCCGACCTCTCCTTTGCGGCATCGCGGATATCGATCGCCTGACGATCGAGATAAGCCAGTGTTTCCATCATGTGATAAGCCTTCATGACGGCTTCCTGGCGGATCTCCTGATCCTTTACGGGATGCCGGGAAGCAGGGTCAAACAATAACCGGATCTTCGAATTATAGACATGATTTCCTTTATGAAGCCTGATAGTATATTCACCTGCCGGGTAGTTCGGACCGAACATGGATGAGCCTTCAATCTGCGGTGATTTTGGGACTTTCGGCGGTTTCATCCGGATATTCCAGTAAACGATATTGATTCCTTTACGGATTCCGGCCGGAAGTTTCTGTATCATGGTACTATCCTTATCAAAGACCTCCAGATACATCTCTCCAAAAACATGTCGTTTTTTCTGGTAATAGACGATTTGTGCAGCCTCCCTTGGAACCTGTCCGGAAAATTCATCATCGCCGTTCCAACCCTGCCCAGGTAAGCTTTCCCGTATGATATATTCTTTGGTTTTTAGAAATGAGAGGTCTGATTCCATCACATTATAAGACAGTTGCCGGATAGGAGTGAGGTCATCGATGATCATGATGCCCCGTCCATGGGTGGCAACAACAAGCGACTGGTCACGCGGATGGATCAGCATATCCATAACCGGCACCTCTGGGATTTTACCTGTAAAATGTGCCCAGTTCTTTCCTTGCTCGGGTGAAATGTACAGTCCGCCTTCGGTGCCAAGAAAAAGCAGATCAGGATTAACAAAATCTTCTTTGATGACATGGCAGTAAGCTTTGATTGAAGTATCTGCCAGTGTTTTCCATGTTTTTCCAAGATCTGAAGAAGTAAAAACATAGGGCGTTTTATCACCTGTGCGGTGTCCGTCGAAAGTAGCATACACCCTGTTTTTATCAAACCTGCCGGGCTGCATATAGGAACACCAGGTAGCATGCGGAAGTCCTGTAATGTTTTTAACCACATTGGTCCAGGATTTTCCGCCATCGGTTGTCACCTGAAGGTTTCCGTCATCAGTTCCGGCCCAAATGATCAGACTGTCGAGCGGGGATTCATTGATGGTATAAATGGTACAATGATTTTCTGCAGATGAGTTGTCTGCTGTCAGTCCACCGGATTTTTCCTGCTTTTGTTTTTTCGGATCATCGGTTGTCAGGTCAGGTGAAATCCGGATCCAGCTGTCGCCACAGTTCGTGGTTTTATATAAATACTGAGCGCCGGTATAAAAATTATTGCTTGCCGGACTGAAGATCAATGGTGTATTCCAGTTGAAACGAAGATCTTTTGTTCCTTCATCCTTCAGGGGCATTAAGGATTTATATTCCCCGGTTTTTTTATAGTAACGAGCGATCCGACCTCCCTGAAACTGCCAGTATAAAATATTTGAATCCAGTTTATCGCAGTAGACATAAAACCCATCGCCATACCCGACGCTTTTCCAGTCTGCATTCGAGATCCCGCCGGCTGCGCTGGATGGACCGTACCATGAACCATTGTCCTGTAATCCTCCATAAACATTGAAGGGATCGGCCATATCAGCGCTCACATGATAAAATTGTGAAACCGGAAGATTTCTCAGGAACCGCCATGTATTTCCCTTATCCATAGAGCAGTAAACCCCGCCATCGGTTCCCATATAGATGAAATTATTGTCTTTTTTATTAATGTATAGGACATGACAATCGCTATGATAATTTCCTCCTTCAACGGCAGCGGAACTGAAAGTTCGGCCACCATCCGTACTCTTGAAAAGCGAGAACCCAGGTTTATACAGAATGTTGGTATCGGCCGGATCCGTATAAAGATTTGAAAAATAAAATGGCCGGTCATTGACAGCCTGAGATTCTGTGATCATTTTCCAGGTCAATCCTTTATCTCTGGACATATAAAGTCCAGTTTTTGCGGCCTCGATCAGGGCGTACACAAGATCAGGATTTACATTGGATACAGAGAGGGCAATTCTTCCCGGAATACCTTCCGGAAGGTCCTTCGTGATTTTTGTCCAAGTCTTTCCTCCATCGGCTGAACGGAAAAGGCCACCTCCCTTGCCACCGGAGCTGAACGACCATGCGGTCCTGCGGAATTCCCACATTCCGGCATACACAATATCCGGATTCCGGGGGTCAATAGCCACATCGGAACAACCAGTATTTTCATCGGCATACAGGATTTTTTCCCAGGTTTTCCCACCATCGATAGTCTTATACAAACCCCTGTCAGGACTTGAATTCCAGAGGTTTCCCGGAACAGCAACAAACAGGATATCCGGATTGCTGGGATGGATTATGATCTTGGCGATCCGTTCGGAGTTCTCAAGGCCCATCTTCTTCCAGGATTCACCGCCATTGGTCGTTTTATAAATGCCATTCCCGACTGAAACGGAATTCCTCATCCAGACTTCTCCGGTACCCACCCAAACTGTATCCGGGTGGTTCTGGTCAATGGCGATGGCTCCGATCGACTGGTTATATTTATCAAAGACCGGTTTAAATGTCGTGCCATAGTTCTTTGATTTCCAAAGTCCGCCACTGGCAGCGCCTGCATAAACCATGGCTGGATTTTTATCCACTGCATCAATGGCCGAGATGCGGCCGCTCATCGTTGCAGGCCCTAGCTGTCGAGCCGAAATATCACCAAAAGTATTTCCGTCGATTTTAACATTACTTTGAGTAAATGTTAAACCCGGTGAAAAATAGAAAAAGAATAATAAGGAATATATGATCTTTCTATCCATATGATTTGCTATTAGTACTCTGAACACTATTTTTTTACAGGCTTCACAAAGAGATTATCATCCATCTCTTTATCCACTTCATATTTATCGATAATCACACTCGAGACAGTCTGTCCTTTGGACTTATTCTCAACAGAAAAAGGCATCATGGCGCCATTCACCTCTTTATAGTTTCCCGGGTAGGTGTCATTTTCAACGTCATTTCCCTGGAACTTATAGACTGAAGATACCTTCAGCGGAATAAAATTCTCGGCATCGATAAAATAAGTTTCAATGTTACCGTTTGCCCGGGTGACTTTTATTTTATATACCGAATTGCCTTCCATATCTTCTTTAACGATCAGTTCCACTTTATGACCTTTTTCTTTCCAGTTGAATAGTGGACCTTCGAAATCGGCCTGATCTTTCATTGCTTTCGCTTCATCTACGGTCATATCCTGCGGAACGGTGGACCCGGACCATGGAATGACGCTCCATCCTGCCTCTCCGTCGATTACCTGCAGCATTTTATTACCCTGTAACTCGACTTCGGTTCTCATCTTCCCGGGTCTTTTCATGAGGATCGTGACCGGGAATTCCATCCCCTGTGCAATTGATTTCCCGGTCATGGTAAGTGTTTTCCATTCTTTGATTTTGTCAATTCCGGAGGCTTGATAATATTTGGCAAGAACCGCGTCGAGGCTCATCTCCTGTGCAGATCCTGAGAAGGACATGAAGGAAACCATTAAAATAACCAATACGATAAACTTTTTCATGATCTTTGATTTAAAATATTAAGTTGTTTTTTGTTCCGCAAGATAACAAAAATGTTGAACGTGTCCTTATTTTTGCAGATCACTTTATCAACGATCTCTGCAAATTCTGTATGGGTTTCCTTGATCTTTTCAAGGAATGGCAATCCATGACAATCATCTATCTTTAAAGCAAAAAAAGTTTTATCGTATATTTGAATCATTCAAAGTTGAATAATGAACATACACTTTAAAAGCATAAGCAACATAATAGTCATTACTGTTTTTCTTTGGCAGGCATCAGCGTTTCATGGTAGGGCACAAGTTCGAAATGTCGCTATAACTATTCACCTGCATGGTGTTTACGAAAGTAAAATAAGCCTTTTGTCCCTGTCGGGTAATAAAATCTTTAAATCCAGTGCCGAGGTTCAGGGAATAAAAAATGGTGAAACAACCAGGTTTTCGGTTTCAAAAGAAAACCTGCCAGGGGAGTTTGTTTTGCGGTTCGATTACAAAGAAAAAGAATCAAGCACAGCTTACCCTTCGGAGAAGTATATTTTCATCAATGATCAGGATCTGGAACTATGGATTAGTCCGATTTATTGTAATAATATCGATAGCACCTGGTTTCAGAAAGGTGAAAGAGAAAATGCGACATTTGTGCAATTCTCAAAAGAAAATGGCAGGCAAAAAGAAAAACTAGGTTTGTTGCAGAATTTTTTAATGAACTATGATGATACAGAATCACAGTTTTACCAGCAAGGGATTAAAGAATATGAACAACGGCGGCAATCCTATAACAAATGGCTTACAACCCGGACCCTACAGGATAAAGCGCTGTTTGTAAGCAGGCAGTATTGTTTTCAATATATGCCGGAAATATCATGGAAAGGTGACGAAACTGACCGGATCAAAAACCTGATAAATCACTATTTTGACGGCATGGATTTTAAAGATTCCTTGCTGATAAAAACATCCGACCTGAACAAATGGATGGACAGTTACGTCAATCTCTATGGACAACTATCCACTACAGCAGCCTTGCGCGATTCCTTATTCCCTGAAGCCGGAATAACCGCGATTGAGGAAGCCAGGCAAGGCCACCCGCTGGTTTATGGCTGGATGGTTGATTATTTCTACCGGGGTTACGAAACCAACGGCATAACGGCAGGAATGAAAATACTGGAACCTTATATGAATGACCCGAACTGTCTTACCTCGAAAAGGCAGGAAATCGCCCGAAGGCTGCAAGGAATGGAAACATTGGTTGCAGGAAGCAGAGCACCAAATATTATCATGAAAGATATTGATGGTAATCAATTTGAACTGAATACACTCGAAACCCAATGCAAATACATCCTTGTGCTCTTCTGGTCGGCGGGTTGCAGCCATTGTGTTGAAATGGTAAATAGTTTATACCCCTGGCAGCAGCAAATGGAAGTGCAGCAGAAAATTAAGGTTGTATCCATCAGCCTGGATGAAACTGAAACGGATATAAAAGCCTGGGAGCAGAAGATAGGGGGATTGAAGGGATGGAAACACTTGCATGAAGCAGAAGGTGTCCGCAGCAAAGTAGCCGGCGATTACTTTGTATTAGCCACTCCGGTAATGGTTTTGCTTGATGCCAGAACAAAGGAAATCATTGCCACACCAAATACCCTAAATGATTTATTGACTGCCATTCAGTAAATTATTTGCGAATAACCAATCGCTTGGGATCCTTTTTGTTAAAAAGTTAACAATAATCTTCCTTTACCTCTTGACTTTGCAGTTTTAGTGATTATATTTGTCGTATATCATGTAATGCGATTGTTATGATATATACATATGTATATATATAAGTTTGCATGAGCTACATTCATTTTGCCATTGGTACATTCCATTTACGTTTAATTTTCTTTCAGAAAACCATACACTTATGAAGAAGTTTTTTACTTTCTTTTTCGCACTGGTACTGGCTACCATGCTTTGCGCCAACAACATTACCATCAGCAACCTGAGCCTTACAGGCAAAAACACAACGGATCACTATACGCTGGTACAGTTCGACATTTCCTGGGAAAACTCATTCCGGGTGAGTATAGGTCCCGCTAACTGGGATGCCGCATGGGTGTTTGTAAAGTACCGCGTGCCTGTGTCAAACGGAGGCGACGGGCTGTGGAAGCATACAAAGCTCAACAATACCGGCCAAACTGTACCAAGTGGCAGCGTTATAGAGATTGGGTTGCTCACTCCCGGCACAGCCTTTAATGCCACCTTCAACCTTGGCCTTGGCGCATTTATTTACCGTAGCGCCGATGGTACAGGAACGTTTTCCAAAACCGGGGTGCAACTTCGCTGGAACTATGGCGCAAATAGTGTTGCCGATGATGCTAATGTGGAAATACAGATTTATGCAATCGAGATGGTATATGTACCGCAGGGAAGTTTTTATGTGGGCAGTGGCGGAACAGAAAGCGGTGCTTTTCACAAATACCCTACTACAACCAATCCTTACCAGGTTACTAGTGAAGGACAAACCACCGTAGGAACTGCAACCGATAACCTTTATTACCCAAATCCCTCCGGTAATAGCGGAGACCAGGCAGGTCCAATCCCTGCCGCTTTCCCAAAAGGTTACAATGCTTTTTACTGCATGAAATACGAAATAAGCCAGCAGGAATATGTGGATTTTCTGAATAGCCTTTCTTACACTCAGCAAGCGACCCGAACAGAAATAGCAATACCGCCTAGTTCAGGCGCAGGAACTTTTCTTTACAACACTAACCGAAACAAAATAAAAATAAGTACATCCGGAACGAACAACACAGTGCCTGCCATTTATGCTACTGATTACCCTTATGTAGCCTGCAACTATTTAAGCTGGGCCGATTTGGATGCCTATCTTGATTGGAGTGGTTTGCGCCCGATGACCGAGCTTGAGTTTGAAAAAGCATGTCGGGGAACCGGATCAGCAGTACCTGATGAATATGCGTGGGGTAGCACAAGCATTATAGCAGCCGCCGGCATTAGTAACAGCGGCTTAAACAACGAAACGGCAAGCAATTCCGGAGCAAATGCTTGCTATGCTAATAGTGGTTCCGGAGGCCCTATACGGGTTGGGGCATTTACTAAATCTTCCTCTACCCGCGTAACAGCCGGCGCCACATACTATGGCATCATGGAGATGAGCGGTAATCTATGGGAGCGCACTGTTACAGTGGGCAATACCACAGGAAGAGCTTTTACAGGCGCCCATGGCGATGGAAACTTAACAGGTGATGCAAATCCTGCTGCGTGGCCGGGAACTGACGCTGTAGGAGCCGGCTTCCGGGGCGGCAATTGGGATGGCGTTGCTACGCATTCGCGAGTTTCCGACCGCGAATTCACGGCGTTTGCCTGGGTTACTCGTATGCTCGATTATGGTGGTCGTGGGGTTCGTGGAATTTCTCCACCCTATATTGGCCAAAGTTATGGAGGTGGCATTATTTTCTATATTGATGGTACTGGACAACATGGATTGATTGCCGCACCAAGCGACCAAGTGGCGGCACAATGGGGTTGTATTTATACAACAATATCAGGAGCAGATGGTACAGCAATAGGAACTGGAAATCAGAATACCATAGATATTATTGCTGGCTGTGCAACAGCAGGAATAGCAGCAAGATTATGTGGTGATTTAGATTTGGGTGGCTATAGCGACTGGTATTTACCAAGTAAAGATGAGCTGTCCCAGCTTTATATTAATAGGGTTGTGGTTGGAGGTTTTTGTAACGGGTGTTACTATTATAGTTCCACCGAGAGCGCTGACTGGTTGGCGTGGGTCGTATACTTCTACACTGGCTGGGACGGTGGCGGGCTGCATACTATGCCTAAGGACGTCACAATAAGTGTGCGTGCTGTTCGGGCTTTTTAACAATTTAATAATATCGCGTACCGACCAACAGGAGCTCATGAGCGATAGCGAATAACTGGTCGAATTTTTCTTTGAGAACATGAATAATAATGGAGTTTCAACAAAAAAACCATGATAAATAACCTTTCAAAACCAGCACTCAGCTTACCAAGCAAAACCTTTGCCTCAGCTGTTTTAGTATTTATTTTATTAACCGCCGGCGCTTACGCCAACAACATTGCCGTAACCAATATAAAGCTCACCGGCCAAAACATCAGCGGCCAATATACGCTGGTTCAGTTCGACATCTCATGGGAAAACTCCTGGCGAACTTCCTCAGCGCCATACAACTACGATGCCGCCTGGGTTTTTGTGAAATACCGTATACCGGTGACCAGCGGAGGCGATGGGTTGTGGAAGCATGCCTGGTTTAACGATGCAGGGCATACCGCCCCTTCAGGCTGCACAGTAGATATTGGCCTGCACGCACCCAGCGGGTATTTCAACCCCACCACCAACCCGGGCCTGGGCGCTTTTATTTACCGCGATGCCAATGGCACAGGCGCGTTTACTAAAACCGGGGTACAACTTCGCTGGAACTATGGCGCAAATAGTGTTGCCGATAATGCCGTGGTTGATATACAGGTTTTTGCCATCGAAATGGTCTATGTGCCTCAGGGGAACTTTCAGTTAGGTTCAGGAGGCACTGAAGAAGGACATTTCTATAAATATTCAACAACTACAGATACGTATTCGGTAAGTACTGAAGCTGCTATTACAATTGGTACTGCAACCGGTAATCTCTATTATCCAAGCGGCACGAATACTGGCGACCGGCTAGGTCCTATCCCGGCCGCTTTCCCAAAAGGCTACAACGCTTTTTACTGCATGAAATACGAAATAAGCCAGCAGGAGTATGTGGATTTTTTAAATACGCTTACTTACATACAGCAAGAAACTCGAACGGTTAATGCGCCATCTTCTGCTGCTGGTACCGCTGCCTTAATTAACGCATTTCGAAATGGAATAGATATTCAAACACCGGGAGTGATCTCAACTACTCCGGCAGTGTATGCGTGTAACTTAAATGGGAATGTAACTTATGGCGAATCCGTTGACGGCCAATGGATTGCCTGCAACTATTTAAGCTGGACCGATTTGGAGGCCTATCTTGATTGGAGTGGCTTGCGCCCGATGACAGAATTAGAATTTGAAAAATCCTGCCGGGGTACCTTACCGGCAGTAGCCAACGAATATGCCTGGGGCACGACGGGTATTGCCGGCAGCGCATATACATTAAGTAATAGTGGAGCAAACAATGAAGTCATAGCTACCAACTACAGCACAACAGTTGGTAATGCTGCATATCTTCCAACTATTCCCGCCGCTAGTATTAATGGACCTTTGCGAGTAGGAATATTCGCAGGTACGAGTGGTAACACAGGCAGAATAACAGCAGGCGCCGCGTATTACGGCATTATGGAGATGAGCGGCAATCTGTGGGAGCGTTCTGTAACGGTGGGCAATGCCGCAGGAAGACTATTTACCAGCACGAATGGTAATGGTTTGCTCAATGCCACGGGCAATGCCGATGTCACCACCTGGCCCGGAACATCTATCACGGGCTCTGGTTTCCGGGGCGGCGTTTGGAACAACAATAATACGTACTTGCCAGTTTCCTGCCGCTACCAAGCGTCGGGCGCCTACGATACTCGCCTCAGCTATTGTGGCGGTCGTGGGGTTCGTTCGCCTTTTAGTTGCGGTTCTTCCTTCACAATTACCCATACTATCGGCACTGTATCGCCTGAAACAAAGTCAGTAAACTATGGTACTGTAATAACAAGTCTTTCAGGCGCCAGTAAATGCTGGATAACCCAAAACTTAGGTTCAACTAATCAGGCAACTTCAGCAACCGATGCCACCGATGCCGCTGCAGGTTGGTATTGGCAGTTTAACCGCATGCAAGGGTACAAGCACGATGGTACAACACGTACCCCCAATAGTGTCTGGATAACTTCTATTTCTGAAAACAGCAACTGGCTTACAGCTAACGATCCCTGCACCATAGAGCTAGGTGCAGGTTGGCGTATCCCTACCCATACAGAATGGGCTAATGCGGATGCAACCGGAGCTTGGGCTAATTACACCGACACTTACAATTCGGTGTTAAAACTCCATGCTGCCGGTTTCCTGAACTACAGCAATGGTTCGCTGTCCAGTCGCGGCTCACTCGGCTTCTACTGGAATAGTACGCAGAACGATGCCAATACTTTTTACGGCTGGTACCTGTTCTTCAGTAGTGGAACCAGCCTCAACGACTACAGATACAAGGCTTGCGGCCAGCCGCTCCGTTGCCTCAAAGACTGTACAGAACCACCAACCACTGCCGATGCAGGCCCTGATATAATTCTGGCAGCTGGCGTAAGTACTTATACATTAGCGGGAAATACACCTACGATAGGAACGGGCTTATGGTCGGTTATATCCGGCACAGCCACCATAACCACCCCGGGTTCTCCCACTTCGGGAGTAACAGGATTAGCCTCCTCAGGTACAGCAAAGCTGCGATGGACAATTTCTAATTCGCCTTTCACCCCTTCAACAGACGATGTAATTATAATTACTATTGCCACCCCTTGTATATGGAATGGATCCGATCAATTTACTTTCACCCACACGATAGGCACTGTAGCCCCTGAAACAAAAACCGTTACTTATGGTCAAACACAAACTTCCCTTTCAGGTGCCAGTAAATGCTGGATAACCCAAAACTTAGGTGCAAGTCACCAGGCATGTTCTGCAGACGATGCTACTGAACCTTCTGCGGGTTGGTATTGGCAGTTTAACCACATGCAAGGGTACAAGCACGATGGTACAACACGTACCCCCAATAATGTCTGGATAACTTCTATTTCTGAAAACAGCAACTGGCTTGCAGCTAACGATCCCTGCACCATAGAGCTTGGTGCAGGTTGGCGTATCCCTGCCAGTACGGAATGGTTATCTGCGGATGGTGCTCCACAAAACTGGATTAATTACATTGACACTTACAATTCGGTGTTAAAACTCCATGCTGCAGGCCTCCTGTATTACCCCGATGGTGTGCTCAACAACATTGGCACCTACGGCGGCTACTGGAGCAGTACGCAGAATAGTAATGCTTATGGCAGAAACTGGGGCATAAGCAGTAGCTATAGCACAGAGAATTACAACTATAAGGCTAACGGCTTTTCGCTCCGTTGCCTCAAAGACGAAGTCGTCGCCACCGTCACCACCACTGCAGTATCTGCAATAACCTCTACCACCGCAACAAGCGGCGGTAATGTAACCGCAAATGGCGGCGCAACCGTTACAGCTCGTGGAGTTTGCTGGAACACTTCTCCAAATCCCACAACCGCAAACAGCTATACTACCAACGGCAGCGGAACCGGTGTGTTTGTAAGCGATTTAACCAGCCTCACCCCGATTACCCTATATTATGTCAGGGCGTATGCAACAAACAACGTTGGAACAGCATATGGCAATGAAGTGAGTTTTACAACAGCACTTGTAATAGGTGATAGCTATCAAGGCGGCAAAGTAGCTTACATTTTACAACCTACAGACCCTGGTTACGTGGCAGGAGAAACACATGGATTAATAGCCGCACCAAGCGACCAAAGTTCAAGTTCAGGTGCAGTATGGGGTTGTTATATGACAACAATATCGGGTGCAGATGGAACAGCAATTGGCACAGGCAATCAGAACACAATTGACATCATGGCCGGCTGTTCAACAGCAGGAATAGCAGCAAGACTTTGTGGCGATTTAGTATTGGGTGGTTATAGCGACTGGTATTTACCTTCAAAAGATGAGTTGGAAAAAATTTGCCTGAATAGGGCTGCAATTGGCGGTTTTACTGATGGTGCTGGATATTGGAGCTCAAGCGAAGTAAGTAACTACTATGCGTGGTTTCAATACCCATACGGCTACCAGTCCAACAACTCGAAGGAATTCCATTTCTATGTGCGTGCAGTCCGGGCTTTTTAACAACTTAATAGTATCGCGAACTGGTCGAATTTTATCTGGAAAAAGAAATTGTAAACAGTAAAAACTATAGAACAAAGAAAAATATAAAATTTAAGATACGTTTCAAATGTCGCCTATTGTAGCGGATTATTATAAGTTTTGGCTTTGGCGCCTTAACCTGGACTTTGATCAATTGAAATGAACAATGAGCAATGAACAATGAATAATTAGCAGTTATGAAAAAACTTACGCTGTATTTTATGTTGCTGTTGGCATTACCAACAAATTTGGTTGCACAATACACTGGCGCCAATGGCCGGGGAGATATATCAGGAGCAGGAAACGGCTCTTTACTTAATGGTATAGATGGCCTTTACGCCGGTGGTAATGGCCGGGGAGATTTTACCCTCTTTTATGCATATTGTACCAACCCAACCAATGGCGGCACGATATCATCAGATCAAGCAGGTTGCACCCCTTTTGACCCGGCTTTGATCACCAGCACGGCACTGCCTGCCAGCTATACCGGAACCCTGGATTATAAATGGCAGAAATCCATTACAAGCAGCAGCGCTGGCTTTTCGGATATTGGCAGTAGCAATGCGGCTACTTACGATCCGCCAGCCGGTCTGACAGCAACCACTTGGTATAAACGCCTTGCGAGAGTTAATTGCATGCCTGACTGGACATGGGCCAAGGAATCGAATGTTGTTCAGATGACGGTTAATCCGTTACCGACTTTAACAGGAGCTGCTCAGGCAGCGGCGGTTTGCGAAGAAATGGGAGCAACGATCAATTTAACAGGATTGCTGGCAAGCAGCACCTTCACGGTGGACTATAAAATTAACACTGTAGCGCAAACATCAGTAACGGGAGTTGTTTCCAATGGTTCAGGAGCAGGGAGTTTCACCTCGGCCGCTCTGACGGCAGCCAATAACGGTCAGATCCTTCAGATCACAGGCATCACCGTCACCACT
>JADGPR010000063.1 GCA_017882335.1 Bacteroidales bacterium
CCAGCATCCAGCATCCAGCATCCAGCATCCAGCATCCAGCATCCAGCATCCAGCATCCAGCATCCAGCATCCAGCATCCAGCATCCAGCATCCAGCATCAGAATTCAGAACCTATTCTTTCTTTTTGGTAAATTGCCCGAGATTCAGGGCCAGGGAGAAGTAGTTTGGATTGAAGTTCCCGGCCATGTATGTAGCGCGTGCATAACTCAGGGTAAACATCTTTATCCGGAGGCCGAAACCGTATGTAAATCCGCTGAGGGCTGTACGATCGGTCAGTTTCATTTCCTGGCGGGTGCGGTAGTTATATCCTACCCTTATAGAGAACGCTTTGGCGATGGTGATTTCGGTGCCTACTACGATGTGACGCATCATCTGATCAGCAAATTTCCCGACGCCACTCTTCTTTTTGGATTGCCCGGTGATGGGATCTACCTGGTTATCCGGACTCAACGGGTCATTGTATGTCAGGTCCCATTTTTCCAGGTTATTATAAAGCAAGGAAATCCTTACAGGGATGTGCTTGAGTCTTGTCGCCATGCCTGCCTGCATTTCAAAGGGCAGAGGGTCGCGGGGCCCGGGAACATAGGAAACCAGTTGAATCCCGATATTCCGTGCAACTAAAGAAGCGGAAAAGATATCATCGGTGGTGTTATATGAACCTGCCACATCAACTGCAAGCCCAAAGGAATGGTAGCTTTCCAGTTGTGAATAGATCAGTTTCCCATTGGCGCCGATAGAAAAATGCGGACTTAATTTCCTGCCCCAGCCGAGATTTAACGCATATTCTGCGGCACTGAAGGTACCACTTGTATTCCCTGCAATGTCGGCATAGGTAAACTTCCCGTAATTGATAAACTGAAATGTCCCGACAAAGTTGCCCACTTTGCTGAACGATTTTGAATACATGATATCCCCATAACTGTATGCGTTACGAAGTGAGACAAAATCCAGGGCCAGGGTATTGTTCATCTCGGCGGAAATGAGCGAAGGGTTTGTCAGCACCAGGCTGATGTCATTGTCGTTAATCGCCAGGATATTCCCACCCATTGAGGCAACCCTTGCGGAATTGGTGCGGTCGAGAAAACCGAATGTGGAACGTCCCCCGATCTGGGCGAAAGATGAAATTGCGATAATCCCGGAAAGAAAAGTGATGAGAAATGGTCTATGTAGATGCTGCACAGTTCGGATGATTATTTTTTAAATAACGATGATGCTACGAAAATATTATAGCAGGCCCCTTCCCTTTTTCTTAATCTTTTTTTCTTTTTTCAGATCTTCCACAAGTTTATCGAGCAAACCGTTGATGAATATTTTACTTTTCGGGGTACTGAACAATTTTGACAACTCAATGTACTCATTCATGGTCACCTTTACCGGTATCGATGGAAATTGCATCAGTTCGACAATTGCCATCTTTATCAAAATAATATCGGTAAGAGCAATACGTTCAAGTTCCCAGTTTTTCGTTTTTGTACGGATCAGATCTTCAAGCTTATCGCTTTGAGCAATGGTTTTATTGAACAGCTCAACGATGAATTTTGTATCCTCTTTGGGATCATCGTCTTCATCTTTTGGAAAGAGTGAAACCAGCGACTTTGAATCCGGGAAGTTTTCTGGTATTTGTTTCAATGTTTTCAGGATGAACAGTGCGGCCGACTGGTAATCTTCTACCCAGAAGATATTTCGCTCTTCACAATAAAACTGGAGTTCTGCAGATTTGGAAATGCATTTTTTAAAGATCCGGTAAACAATATCACGATCGGCTTCAAAAGAACTTTCAGTTTGGTTGAAGTAGGTGCGGAGATCCTTCAGATTTCGGACCTTCAGGTAAATCTTGCGAACCATCTCCTGTTCTTCCGTCCAGGAAAATTTGTAGGTTTTAAACTGTTTTTGAAGGTCCTTGTTTTGCTGAAGGTTGAGGATAAGTGAATTCTCAAGAAGTTTCAGGTTGGGATTCAGTTCTTCATCAGTCGGGTAAAACTTGTTCTTTCCGTCTTCCGACCGCATGCGGTAGAACCCGATCACTTCCAGGAAAAAAGAAAATTGCAGATAATAGAGTTCAACGATCTTATCAATGCTTTGCAGAAGGGCTCTTTCTGCAACATCCAGACGGCTTTCGCCACCCTGGAACCAGGCATAGAGCGCCTGAAAAACTTTGATCCTGTAATGCCTTCTGCCAAGCATAAAAGTTGGATATGAAAAAGAACAGCTGAGGTTTCCGGACAGCGGCGCAAAACTAATGAAAATTTGCCGATTTTTTTCTCTTCTCTCCAAAATCCGTTTTTGTTTCAAATAATATTTATACTTTTGCGTTAATTGAAGAAGAAATCTGATGATGCACCTTTCAAAAAAAAAGCACGATGGAAGAGAATGAAAAAATTGACAAGGACAGGGACAGAGACCGGGACAAGGAAGAAATTTTTTCGAGGACCGTCAGAGCAGGAAAAAGAACTTATTTTTTTGACGTAAAAGCTACCATTGCTGAGGAACGCTACCTTACCATCACAGAGAGTAAAAGGCGGTTTAACAATGAACAGGGAAAATTCTTTTACGAAAAACACAAGCTTTTTCTCTACCGTGAGGATTTTGAAAAATTCATTAACGGCCTGAATGATGTTGTTGAATTTATCCAAACCGGGAAAGTCCCTGAACGGGTAGAACCTGAGCCTGAAGAAAACCACGATACCACCGAAATCCCGCAAAGCGACAAGCACGTCGATATCTCCTTCGATGACCTGAGCACGGGTTCTGAAGAGAAATAACGGTATTCAGATTTATACTGATTCAGCCATCCGGATGGGTGGCTTTTTTATTTTTCAGCAGTTTTCAACACGTTGCTTTTAAAGCATAATTTTGCGACCTTTGCAGGTTATAACATCAGTGCGTAACTTTAATAAAATAAATCGACCCGGAAAATGGGGAAAGTAATTGCCATAGCAAATCAGAAGGGGGGTGTCGGTAAAACTACGACGGCCATTAACCTGGCCGCAGGACTGGCTGTTCTTGAGTACAAAACCCTTATAATTGATGCCGATCCGCAGGCGAACGCCACCTCCGGTGTCGGTTTTGATCCCCGAAACGTAAAGACCAGCATTTATGAGTGCATCATCGATGATGTGGAACCGGGAAACATCATCCTGAACACCTCCACTCCGAACCTGGACCTGATGCCCGCACATATTGACCTGGTGGGAGCAGAAGTGGAGATGATCAACCTCCCCAACCGTGAAAAGATGATGAAGAAGGTCGTGTCGAAAGTCAGGCAGGAGTATGATTTTATCATCATTGATTGCTCTCCTTCCCTCGGGTTGATCACCATCAATGCGCTCACTGCCGCTGATTCCGTGATCATCCCGGTGCAATGTGAATATTTTGCACTCGAAGGACTTGGGAAACTGCTGAACACGATCAAGATCGTCCAATCACGCCTGAATCCCGAACTGGATATTGAGGGGATCCTTCTCACCATGTACGACAATCGCCTGAACCTATCCAAACAGGTTGCAGAAGAAGTAAAAACCCATTTCCAGCAAATGGTGTTTGATACCCTGATCAACCGGAATACAAAGCTGGGGGAAGCCCCAAGTTTCGGAAACACCATCATGATGCATGACATCAACAGCATGGGCGCCATCAATTATCTCAACCTGGCCAGGGAGATCCTTCAAAAGAATGAAATGACCCGGCTGAGATCATCTGAAAAACAAATCAACATATAAATGCAAGGTAAAAAGAAGGCATTGGGAAGAGGACTGAGCGCAATCCTGGAAAGCCCGGAAACCGACATCACCTCACGTGATATCTCCGGTGAATACGTCGTAGGCGCCATTGCGCATATTGCAGTTGAAAAGATCGAACCCAACCCTTTTCAACCACGCATGCAGTTCAATGAAGAAGAGCTCGCAGAATTAACCCTGTCCATCCAGGCCCAGGGGATCATACAACCCATTACCGTGAGGAAACTGGGGTATGACAAATACCAACTCATCTCAGGCGATCGGCGATTAAAAGCGGCCAGGCTGGCAGGCCTTACGGAAATACCTGCCTACATCCGTGTTGCGAACGACGAGCAAATGCTGGAACTTGCCCTGGTGGAAAATATACAGCGGGAAGAACTGAACCCTTTGGAGATTGCGATCAGTTTCCAGCGCCTCCTCGACGAATGCAAACTGAAACAGGAAGAGTTAAGCCAGAAAATAGGAAAAGACCGTTCCACCATTGCCAACTACATCCGTCTGCTTAAACTTCCCACCGAGATCCAGATCGCCATCCGTGATAAAAAGATCAGCATGGGGCATGCCCGTGCCCTCATCACCATCGACGATGTTAAAACCCAGTTGGTGATCCTTCACCGGATCTTTGAAAAGAAATTATCAGTGAGGCAGGTGGAGGAGATCGTCCGGGGCCTCATACCGGGGAAACAACTTACAACACGGAAAGAACCTGCAGTTCTTCCGGTTAAATTTGAAAAGATCCGTGAATCCCTTACGAAAAAACTGAATACCCGGGTCGATGTAAAGGTCCATGCAAAAGGCGACGGCACGATCATCATCCCATTCCGCTCCGACGAAGAATTCGACCGCATCATCACAAAATTATAGGGAACCGGTAAAACGATGTGGACAGTGCAGAGATTCATTATCATTATGATCCTGTTTTTACTTGGGACGATCGCGATGGCGCAAAAAACCACGCTGAGTCAGCCTGTACCGGACTCTATTCTTGAAAAGGAGCATTCACCAACCAAGGCAACGATCATGTCGATGTGCCTTCCTGGTCTCGGACAGATCTATAATAAGAAATACTGGAAAGTACCGGTCATATATGCCGGGATCGGAATATTCACCTATTTAATCGTTTTTAATACAGATTATTATCTCACTTACAAATCTGCTTACATTGAAAGTTTTAACGGCGATAGTACCGGAAATTACAGTGATATTGTGAAGAAATATCCACTGGAAAGTATCTTATCCGCCAGGGAATATTACCGGAGAAATCTGGAGATCACCATTATTTTTACCGCGATATGGTATATCCTGAACATCGTGGATGCAGCGGTGGATGCTCATTTGTTCACCTTCGATATAAAAAATGATCTGTCACTAAGGATCGAGCCGGCATTGATCCCACCGGCAGCGCAGTACAGGAATTATTCATCCGGGGTCAGACTCTGTTTAAAATTCTGAAAAAAAATACCAATTATGAAAATTGCGATTCTGGGATATGGAAAGATGGGGCAGGAGATCGAGCGCATCGCCATTTTAAGAAAACATGAAGTCACCCTGATCATCGATTCCATTGAAGACTGGGAAAAAGATGGTGGCCGGCTTGGAGAGGCAGATATTGCCATTGAATTTTCACAGCCCGATACGGTACTCGACAATATCTATCATTGTTTCGACGCCAATGTTCCAGTGGTGGTTGGCACGACAGGCTGGTACGAAGATGTGGAACAGGTCAGAATAGATTGTCTTGACCGCGAACAAACCATCTTCTATTCGGCCAATTTCAGCATTGGTGTCAACCTGTTTTTTGACTTGAACCGTAAACTTGCTGCGTTGATGTCGAAGTGGGTGGATTACGAGATATCGATCGAAGAAACCCATCACATCCACAAACAGGATGCACCCAGTGGAACAGCCATCGTGCTGGCCAATGACATCATCAGGAACAGCAAACGGAAAGAGAAATGGGTCAAGAAAATGCCGGAAAATCCGGAAGAGCTGGGCATACAGTCGTTCCGCACCGAAAATGTACCGGGTACCCACAAAGTTAAATATGAATCGGATGCCGATTCGATCGAGATCATTCATACTGCAAAGAACCGGCGTGGATTCGCCGTTGGCACACTACTGGCAACCGAATGGTTAAACGGAAAAAAGGGTATCTTTGAGATGAAAGACCTTCTCTCTTCACAAATATTAACTAATCTTTAAGGATTTACCGATAAGAAAATCCTTACAATGGCGTTTATATATATTACAAATTGACAACAAATGAACTTATACCTTCTTTTTACACTTCTTTTTTTCGTCCTTTCCCTTGCGGGACTTTGGGGTATCTTTGAGAAATCCGGTTACAAGGGATGGATGAGTATTGTTCCGTTTTACAATCTCTACATCTGGCTAAGGATCATAAAAAAACCCATTTGGTGGTATATCTTCCTCCTGATCCCATTCATCAATGTCTTCGTGATCCTTTTGATGACGGTAGAGATCTGTAAATGTTTTAAAAAGTACGACCTCGGCGCCCAGGCACTGGGCGTGCTGTTTCCTTTCGTTTACCTCCCATACCTGGGATTTTCGAAAAAAGAATCCTACCTTGATCCTGCGAAAAGGCCGGTGATCAAAAAAACTTTTGTAAGGGAATGGGTGGATGCCATCATTTTTGCCGTAATCGCTGCCAGTATCATCCGTATTTTCCTGATCGAAGCTTATACGATACCCACTTCTTCAATGGAAAAGACATTGCTCGTGGGCGATTACCTCTTTGTCAGCAAAGTCAATTTTGGCCCAAGGGTTCCCAATACACCCCTCTCCTTTCCATTTGTGCACCATACGCTTCCTCTCACAGAAGCCACCAAATCTTATGTGGAATGGCTGGAGTTGCCGTATTACCGCTTCCCGGGATTTCAGAAGATAAAGAATATGGATGTGGTGGTATTCAATTTCCCGGATGGAGATACCCTTTCAACGAAATTCCAGAGCACGGCAAGCTACAACCAGCTGGTGAGGCAGTTCGGCAGAGATGCCGTGTGGAACAACAAAAGTTATTTCGGGGATATTATTACAAGACCGGTCGACAAGCGTGAGAATTTTATCAAGCGCTGTATCGGCATTGCAGGGGATGTGATCCAGATCGTCAACCGCAAGGTGCTGATCAATGGAAAAGAGGAGAAGAATCCTGGTAAACGCCAGTTCAAATACCGGGTGCATACCGATGGAACAACAATCAATGCACGGAATTTTGAAAAGCTGGGTATCACAGAAAACATTGACTTAGAAAACGACGGCAACTATAAACTGACCCTTTCGGAAGATGCCCTTGCAAGCCTGAAAGAATACAGCAATGTCAAATCAATTGAACCACTGATTCTTCCTTCCGGCGCCTGGGATCCGGATATATTCCCCTTCGATTCCGCCTATCGCTGGAATGTGGATAATTTCGGGCCCATCACGGTTCCGAAAAAGGGGGTGACGGTTACGATCAACAAGGATAACATTTGTTTTTACCGCAGGATCATCAGCGTTTTTGAAGGAAATAAACTGGAAGAAAAAGAAGGCAGGATCTTTGTAAACGGAAAGGAATGTTCGAGCTACACCTTTAAAATGAATTATTTCTGGATGATGGGCGATAACCGTCACAATTCCATGGATTCACGTTACTGGGGTTTTGTTCCGGAAGATCATGTTGTCGGAAAAGCAGTTTTTATATGGCTCTCACTGGATCCGAACAAGACCTTGTTCGACGGAAAAATCCGCTGGAACAAATTACTGAGAATTGTAAAATAAGATAACTTTGTTTGCTGACGAAGCGAAATCGTAAAACTTTAAAATCCTATGAAATGAAAAAAATCATCATGAAATGTTCGCTGACTTTTATCCTTTTATTTTTAGTATCTGCAGCCCTGGTGGCAGGAAAACCTTTCGACGGGGTGATCACCTACAAGATCTCCTATCCCGACAGCAAATTCAGTGAAGCACAACTTAACATGTTTCCTAAGGTGATGACGGTTTCCGTAAAAGGCTCCAAGGCCCGGACAGAGATGAACGTTGGCGGAGGAACCACGGTAGAGATCCTGGATTATGTTGCGAAAACCAAGGTGGCGCTGATCAATATGATGGGGCAGAAATTTGCCATCAAGCAGACCAAACAGGAAATCGAAAAGGAAAATGCAGAACAACCGAAAGGAATCATAAACGTTACGAATGATACGAAGAACATCGCCGGGTATAATTGCAAGAAGGCCATCGTGACATCCGATGAAGATGGCGTAAAAACGACATTTGAAGTCTGGTTCACGGAAGAAATCGGTGGTAAAGATGCAAATTTCGACAACCCCCTGTATAAAGATATCAATGGTGTCATGATGGAGTTCATCATAAAGACTCCACAGATCACCATGAAACTCATCGCTACGGGTGTCGAAAAAAAGTCAGTTCCCGCTAAAGATTTCGAGATCCCTGCTGATTACACTCTGACAACACAAGAGGAATTGAAGAGCAAATTCGGAGGCGGCCAATAATACAGTAAGGAATATCCATGGGAAAGAAGACCAATCCGCTGAGGGCAAATACATTCAGGCAGGAAACAAAGGAAGAAGTGCCGGAAAATCAGGATAGAAAAAAACCTGAGAAGCCTGAAAAACCTGCGCGAAAAAAGAAGCCTGAGAAGCTGGCAAAACCGAAAAACGAAAAGAAGCCCAGAAAACCGTTAGATGAGCGGTATCTCAGGGTGATTGGCTTGTTCTTTCTTTTGTTTTCCCTTTATCTGTCTCTTGCATTTGCCTCCTATACACAGACCTGGAAAGTAGATTTCGATTTCTCCAGTAAGGTTTTCTCCAATTTTACATTGAACCATTTCCTGGAAAATAAAACCCCGGAAAACTGGGTCGGGAAGATCGGAGCCCTCACGGCTTACCTCTTCATATCCGAATGGTTCGGTGTTGCCTCATTCCTCTTTGTCTTGATCCTGTTCGTTGCCGGGATGAAATTTCTCCTCCGGGTTACAGTACTCCCACTTGTTAAAATGTTAAAATATTCATTTTTTGGGCTCGTTTGGACCCCGGTTGCTCTCAGCGTGATCTTTCCCGGTGATGACATCCTTTTCGGGGTTTATGGATTGGAGATGAATAAGTTCCTGCAGGATTTTCTCGGTTATTCCGGGTTGATCCTCCTGCTGGGTTTTGTCTTGCTCAGTTTTCTTATTCTTTCCTTCAATGTCCCTTTCCGATGGTTAAAGAAGAAGGAAAGAACAGAAATCCCCGTATCGGAAGCCTACCCGGATATTTTTGCTGATAACCAGATTTTAGAGGAAGATAAGGAAGTTGAGTTGGAAGAAAAAGCCGCAGGGAACCAATTTATTCCGGAAGAAGCGGTGACATCGGAACTGCAGGTGGAAGAAGAACCCAGACCCGTTAAAGAGAAAGTAGCAGAAACCAACAACATCGAGTTGCAGATCGAGAAACCGGTGGAAGAGCCTGTTGCGGAAACAGACGGCGCCAATGGGATGGTTCACTTTGGGCTCGATACAAAGTTTGACCCAACCCGTGAGTTACCTGACTATAAATATCCCCATTTAGATCTCCTAAAGGATTATGGAGGAGATGAGATCAATGTCAACAAAGAGGAGCTCGAAGCCAACAAGAACCGGATCGTTCAAACCCTTAACAATTATTCGATAAAGATCGACAAGATCAAGGCCACCATCGGTCCGGCGGTAACACTCTATGAGATTGTCCCGGAAGCCGGAGTACGCATCTCGAAGATCAAGAACCTGGAAGATGATATTGCCTTAAGCCTTTCTGCGCTTGGTATTCGTATCATCGCTCCCATCCCGGGAAAAGGAACCATCGGCATCGAGGTTCCCAATAAAAATCCCGAAACCGTTTCCATGAAGTCGTTGCTGTCTTCCGAACGGTTCCAGAAATCCACTTTCGAACTGCCGCTGGTACTGGGAAAGACCATTTCCAATGAAACTTTCATCATCGACCTGGCCAAGATGCCACATATCCTCATGGCAGGCGCCACCGGGCAGGGAAAATCCGTGGGGCTGAATACAATCATCACCTCCCTTCTTTATAAAAAACACCCGTCACAGATCAAATTCGTGATGGTAGACCCGAAGAAAGTGGAGCTGTCGCTCTTCTCCAAAATCGAACGGCATTTCCTTGCCAAGCTTCCCGATTCGGAAGAAGCCATTATCACCGATACCAAGAAAGTCATCCGTACGCTCAACTCGCTGAACATTGAAATGGACAGCCGCTATGACCTTCTGCAAAATGCCCAGGTCCGGAACATCAAGGAATACAACGAAAAATTTATTGCGCGCAAACTGAATCCTGAACATGATCATCACTTCCTTCCTTACCTGATCGTGGTGGTGGATGAATTTGCCGATCTGATCATGACGGCAGGAAGGGAGATCGAAACGCCACTCACAAGGCTTGCCCAGCTGGCGAGGGCGGTAGGAATCCACCTGGTGATCGCAACTCAACGGCCCTCTGTAAATATCATCACAGGCACGATCAAGGCGAATTTCCCGGCACGTATTGCATTCCGGGTCATTTCAAAGATCGATTCCCGGACGATCCTCGATACAGGGGGCGCCGATCAGCTGGTTGGCCGCGGAGATATGCTCCTTTCCACAGGAAGCGACCTGATCCGCCTTCAATGCGCCTTTGTTGACATACCGGAAATTGAAGCCCTCACCGATTTCATCGGCAGCCAGAGAGGGTTTCCGGATGCATTCCATCTTCCCGAATTCAATGAGGATGAACCAGTAGGCGGCAAGGAATTCGATCCGGAATCAAGAGATGAACTGTTTGCCGATGCTGCACGCCTCATTGTTCAGAATCAACAGGGTTCCACTTCCCTGCTGCAAAGAAAACTCAAACTGGGTTATAATCGCGCAGGAAGGATCATCGACCAGCTGGAATCGGCTGGGATCGTGGGCCCGTTTGAAGGAAGTAAAGCCCGCGATGTTCGCTACAAAGACCTGACCCAGCTCGAAATTCACCTGAGAGATCTCGGTGAAATCTGAACAAAAATGCAGGAATTTAGAATGCAGGAAATGAGAATGAAGAATTGAGGTCCGAGGGCGGAAGTCGAATTTCCGTGGTTTCGACAAGCTCAACCACCGAGCTGGACCCTGAGCTTGTCGAAGGGAACAGCGGTGACTTTTCTTTGGTACTTTCTTTTGGTAGCAGCAAAAGAAAGTACAAATCTGAATAAAATAACATTTTAATCCTATTTTATGAAAAGTATATCTTTTGTATTATTGATGATGATGGTCTTACCGGTTTTCTGCCAGACCAAAGACACAAAAGCGATCATATTGCTTGATGAGGTAAGCGCAAAGACGAAATCCTATAAATCGATCCGTGCTGATTTTTCCTATACCATGGAAAACAAACAAGCAAAGATCAACGAGGTGAAGATCGGAACCCTTACCCTTTCGGGAGATAAATACCGCCTGAAGGCAGCAGGACAGGAAGTGATCTGTGATGGAAAAATTATCTGGACTTACCTGAAGGAATCCAATGAGGTTCAGATCAATGATCTTGACAATAAGGACGAAGCCCTGACTCCTTCAAAATTATTGAGTTCGTACACTGCCAGCTATAAATCAAAGATCCTGAAAGATCGATCCGCAACGGATCCGAATGAAGCGACCATCGAATTGATTCCGAATGTCATCAAAAATTTCACAAAGGCCATTCTTGTGGTGGATAAGGTAAAAAAGCAGGTTAAAAGCTTTATGCTATACGACAAGAGCGGGAATATCTTCACCTACAAGATCACGAAATACCAAACGGACCTCCCTATAACTGCGGCAGATTTCACGTTCGACAAATCAAAATTCCCGGGGGTCGAGGTGATTGACATGAGGTAGGATAAAAAAATTACGGAATATCTAAGAAAATCTCTTCAGGATAATTAATTGAGACAAGGAACAACCCGTTAGCAGGCACCGAATACCCGGCTGCCCTCCTGTCTTTGGAAAGAATGATCCGTTCAATATCTTCCAGTTTTATCTTTCCCCTGCCCAGTTCGATCAATGTTCCGACGACAGCCCTGACCATATTCCTAAGGAAACGGTCGGCCGTAATAGAGAATACAAGAAGATGATCTTTTTCTTCCCACTTTGCATATTCCACATGGCAGATATTGGTTTTTGTTTCCTTCGGCAGCTTGGCAAAAGAGGTGAAATCAAGGTTATTCTTTAGTATCTCTGCGCCCCGGTTCATAAGTTCGACATCAAGTTTCCCCGGATAATACAAGGCGAATGCCTGTTGGAAGGGATCTTTCTTTTGTGTGATAAAGTATTGGTAGGTACGCAAACGGGCACTGAACCTGGCATGCGCATCTTTTCTCACCGGTAGTATTTCGCTGATGGATATAGCATCGGGAAGAAAACCGTTCAGATGGCAGATCAGTTCACTTCTTTCGGAAATGGATAATTCAGCCGCACGATCAAAATGAGCATAGAACTCGCGCGCATGAACCCCTGCATCGGTCCGCCCGGCACCCGTGACTTCAACCGGTTCCCTGAGAATTACGGTCAGAGCATCTCTTAATGTTGACTGGATGCTTAGCGCATTGTGCTGACTTTGCCAGCCATGGAAAGATTCCCCGTTAAAGGATAAATGCAGAAAATAACGGTAATTTAAAGATTTGTTCATTCTCTGCAAAAGTAACAAAAAGAGAACTTTTATCTTCAAAATACTGTCGATCATCCTGGTAAAGGTTTTGTTTAGATTGGTTATAAATTTTCATATTTGAAAAAAATAATATTCAGCTGTTAGTTTATTAACAAAAGAATTTTTACCTTTGTATTGGTTTTTCAACCGATCATATCTACAGATCATTTGTTCATTGCAATCCTAATTTAATTCAACTTTTCATGCCAGCTAATAACAATCTAATTAAGGAGTTAGTTAACAAATACGGAAGAGACCGCACCAGTCTTATGCCCATTTTACAGGGTGTGGTTGAGCAGAACAATTTCATTTCGGATATGGATATGACTGAGATCGCAAAAGAACTTGACCTTTCCGCCGCACAGGTATTCGGTACAGCAACATTCTATTCTTTTCTCGACACGATTCCCCGTGGAAGATTTGTCATCCGCGTTTGCAAAACCATCATCTGCGACATGCACGGAAAAAAAATGATCTTACAGACATTGGAGAACCTGCTCAAAATCAAGGTTGGAGAAACCACACAGGACAAGAAATTTACCCTGCTTGAAACCAACTGCCTGGGATGGTGCCACAAAGGGCCTTCCATGCTAATCAACCATGACGTCTACTCTGAACTTACAGCCGAAACGGTACATGAGATCATCGCCGAATACATGCATAAATAAGGAGTATTAAAAAAACACCCATGTCAGAATTTGTTAAACGCGTTGATTTAATATTTGGAGAATATTCGGATCAAAAATACAAGACCCTCGAAAAGATAGTCAGCCGACCCAATGATGATATCATCAAAGATATTCTCGATTCGGGTTTGCGCGGCCGTGGTGGCGCAGGTTTTCCTACAGCCATGAAATGGAAATTCGCCATGGAGCAGCCGGGGGATGAAAAGTATGTCATTTGCAATGCGGATGAAGGCGAACCCGGGACCTTCAAGGACCGGGAGATTCTGACACAGGTTCCCCGAAAGGTATTTGCCGGTATGGCCATCTGCGGGAAGGTGATCGGGGCAAAGAAAGGATACATATACCTTCGCGGTGAGTACCATTACCTGTTACCTGGACTTCTGAAAGAGATTGATGTTTACAATACGTTTGCGAAGGAACTTGGCATCGATTTCGCGATCGAGATCCGGATGGGAAGCGGCGCCTATATCTGTGGTGAAGAGAGTGCGCTTTTTGAATCCATGGAAGGCAAACGCGGTGAACCCAGGAATAAACCTCCCTACCCTACCGTTTCAGGATACCTCAACAAACCCACTGTTATCAATAATGTTGAAACCTTTGTCAATGTCCTGATGATCTGCCGGATCGGGCCGGTTAAGTATAAAAAGCTGGGAACCCGCGACTCAAGGGGATCAAAAGTATTCTCCGTATCCGGAGATACCCCGATTGCCGGCATCTATGAACTCGAACTGGGTATGCCCCTGGAAAAATTCGTTGAAGAATTCGGCGATGGCGATACCAAAGCCGTTCAGGTTGGTGGAGCTTCCGGGTTCTGTGTTCCCAGGAAAAAATTCAAGGATACCATCATCGGTTTTGAAGGTGTTCCTACCGGGGGATCGATGATGATCTTCAATAGTTCACGATCCATGTACAATGTACTTCATAATTACCTTGACTTTTTTGAGGAAGAATCCTGCGGCCAGTGTACTCCTTGCAGGGTGGGTTGTCAACAGCTGAGAAAAGGCATTGAAGCCATAAAAAGTGGTGATAAACCTGTTACCTACCTGGACCAGTTGATAAAGCTCAGCGAAACGATGAAGATTACAGCCAAATGCGGCCTCGGCCAATCGGTTGCCAATTCATTCTCATCGATCGTGACCAATTTTAAAGAAGAAATGATTTACTAATCAAAAAGACTTTATACTTTTTACTATGACAAACGGGATCAACTTTAAAATTGATGGCATAGATCTCACAGTGGATGAGGGTACAACCATTCTGACTGCTGCCCGAAAAGCCAATATTCAGATCCCCACTTTATGTTATCACGAAGATTTATGTGTTGCCGGAAACTGCAGGGTTTGTGTTGTGGAACAAAAAGGTTCAAAACACCTGGTCCCATCCTGCGCAATGCCTGTTTCCGAAGGGATGGAGATCTATACCAATACCGGGAAAGTACGTCTTGCCCGGAAACATATTCTTGAATTACTGCTTTCAGAACACAATGCCGACTGTACAAAATGCTACAAAAACGGTAACTGTGAATTGCAATATCTTGCTTCTGAAATGCTTACCGGAGAACCGATGTTCATCGACCTTGTACCGGATAAAAAATACACGATTGATAAACACAACAAGGCCATTATCAAGGATGACAGCCGTTGTATTCGTTGCCAGCGTTGTGTAAGAACCTGCGAAGAACTCCAGAGTGTAAGCGCCTTTGATGTAGCTTACAGGGGAAAGCACATGAAGATCTCTACCTTCTTTGAGCATCCATTGTTTGAAGTGGTTTGTACCAATTGCGGACAATGTGTGAACCGGTGTCCTACCGGGGCACTCATCGAAAGAAATTATATTGACAAGGTATGGGATGCCATCTATGATACAACCAAGCATGTGGTTGTACAAACTGCACCCGCAGTCAGGGTTGCTCTTGGGGAATCACTCGGAATGCCTGCAGGAAAGATAGTAACAGGAAAGATGGTTGCAGCCCTGAAACGGCTCGGGTTCGACTCAGTTCTGGATACCGATTTCACTGCCGACCTTACCATTATCGAAGAAGGTCACGAACTTTTAAGCAGGCTTAAGAAAGCACTGGTTGACAAGGATCCTTCGGTTGCATTGCCGATGGCTACTTCCTGCTCACCGGGCTGGATAAAATTCATTGAACACACCTTCCCCGAATATTTACCGAACCTCTCAACCTGCAAATCACCGCAACAGATGTTTGGTGCTCTTGTTAAGACCTACTATGCGAAAAAGCGGAACCTGGACCCGAAGAACATTGTCTCCGTATCCATTATGCCCTGCACGGCCAAGAAGTTTGAGGCAAACCGCCCGGAAATGCGTTCCAGCGGGTACACCGATGTGGATTATGTTCTTACCACGCGTGAATTGGGTATCATGATCCGCCAGGCAGGTCTCGATTTCGAATCGTTGCCGGACGAACATTATGACAGTTTCATGGGAGCTTCCACAGGCGCCGGCGTGATCTTCGGAACCACTGGCGGTGTAATGGAAGCTGCCCTGAGAACGGTTTACGAGATTGTTACCGGCCGCGAAGTTCCTTTTGAAGGGCTCAACATTACTCCGGTCCGCGGAACTGAAGGTGAAGTACGGGAAGCTTCGATCCTGATCAAAAAAACACTCCCTGAATGGAGTTTCCTGGAAGGTATTGAACTGAAATGTGTCGTTGCTAACGGACTTGCCTATGCCAAGAAAGTGATGCAGAGCGTCAAGGACGGTACCGGAAATTATCACTTTATTGAGATCATGGCTTGCCCGGGCGGATGCCTTGGCGGTGGAGGACAACCCATCCCGACCAACCATGAGATCCGTTCGAAACGTAAAACTGCAATCTATGAAGAAGATATGGGAATGCCCATCCGTAAATCTCATGAGAACCCTGATGTTGTTGAAATCTACCAAGAATTCCTCGGAAAACCCCTTGGGCATAAATCACACGAACTACTACACACACACTACACTCCCAGAAAGAGGTACTAGTTTCACTTCCTAAAAATGAAAGGCTGCTCCCCCATAAGCAGCCTTTTTTTATGACATTATAATAGGGTAGCTTTTACTGATGCTGGATGCTGGATGCTGGATGCTGGATGCTGGATGCTGGATGCTGGATGCTGGATTCCGAATTCTGAATTCTGTACTCATCTTCCATCATTCATAATTCATAATTCATAATTTTTTTAACATAGTATTCATGTAACAAAATATATTATATATTTACATTAGGATTTGATATTTACGGCAGGCTGACAGCAAATAAATCCAGGGTTCAGGGCAGGTTGATGATAAAGACGAATTGAAGAAAATCAAAGCATTCATTACTCAAGTTATAAAAAGTGATGGTGAAGTAACAGGAAGGAATATAACGGGTATAAGCATGTTGGGTGCAATTATAAAATATGAAAATAGTATTCTGGAATATTAATGGAAAAGATTTATTGACGGAACTTGACTTGTTAGCGCAAGAAATTAATCCTGATATTCTTTTCATTGCTGAATCGCAATTATCAATTAGTAGATTACTTTCTGCTTTGAATAATAAAAAATCAAACTATTACTTTAACATGGATCCTGTATGTGAGAAGATTCTAATGTTTTCAAAATTCCATGACAAATTTGTAAAACCAATTACAAGTAACATAAGGTATACTGTTCGAGCCATTGAAGTACCAACCTACCCATCTTTTAATCTAATGTCACTGCATTTTCAATCTAAAGTAAACTGGGATTTTGCTGATCAAGCTGCTCATTCAGCAACACTTAAATCCATTATCGGCGATTTTGAAGCCAAAACTGGTTCATCAAGGACCATGATTATTGGAGATTTTAATATGAATCCATTTGATTTTGGAATGGTTCAAACAACGGGATTGCATTCAGTGATGTCAAAGGAAGTAGCTCTTAAAAAATCACGTATTGTCGATGGTACAGAATATCCTTTTTTTTATAATCCTATGTGGAGTTTTTATGGTGATTATGGAAAAGGAGAGGTTAACGGTACTCTTTATAATACAATGTCTAAACCTATTAATTATTTTTGGAATATTTTTGATCAAATCATTATCCGTCCTGATTTGATACCATACATTGATGAAGATAGACTTGAAATTATTAATGAATTCGGTGATAAACTAAAATTGCTTAATAGGGCTAATATTATAGACAATTCAATCTCAGATCATTTACCAATAACCATAACAATTAAACACTTATAACATGTCAGATATTAAAAATTTATGGCCTGAAGAACTTTTCAATTATAGTGAGCGTGGAGAAATTATGGTTGATGGAATTAGTAATATCAAGCAGGGCATCAAGCTGCAATTCTTTAATAGTCAGCTTGCTTTTATAGCGCTCAATTTTTTTCCCGACAATATCTTTTATTTCAAA